>USIH01000019.1 GCA_900554705.1 uncultured Eubacteriales bacterium | reverse complement strand
ATATGGCGGACGCACCGCTGGATATGCGTATGGATCGCAGCGAGCACCTGACGGCCGCGGACGTTGTAAACCTCTGGCCGCAGGAAGAGCTGCGCCGCATCCTCTATGCTTACGGTGAAGAGCGCTATGCGCCGCAGATCGCCGCCGCCATCGTCCGCAGGCGGCAGGAGCGGCCGATCGAAACGACGCTCGAGCTTGCCGACGTGATCCGCAGCGCTATGCCCCTGCAGGCGCTGCGCGAAAAGCAGCACCCCGCAAAGCGGAGCTTTCAGGCCATCCGCATTGCCGTAAACGACGAACTCGGCGCGATCGAGCGCCTGATGAAAGACGCGGTCGCCTGCCTGAACAAGGGCGGACGGCTCGCGGTGATCACCTTCCATTCGTTGGAAGATCGCATTGTGAAAAATGCGATGCAGGAGGCGGCACGAGGCTGCACCTGCCCGCCGGAGTTTCCGGTCTGCGTATGCGGCAAGAAGCCGAGCGTGCGCATCCTGACACGCAAACCGATCGTGTCGGGCGAACGGGAGCTGGCGGAAAACCCGCGCGCGCGCAGTGCGAAGCTCCGCGTGGCGGAAAAGCTTTGAAAGGAGCGACGGGATCATGGCCTATCGCAGCAACGGCTCAGCCGCCTATGATATTCATTACAATTCTGCCGCGCAGCCGCTGCAGCAGCCGGAACGCCTTCCGGACGCGCCCGCGCAGCGGCAGCCGGTCCGCAAGGTAAAGGCGCGCTTGGCGGTGTCCCCGTTTGCGATCTTGGGAACGGCCGTGGCGATGGTGCTGCTGTTTCTGGTCGTGTTCAGTTACGTCCGGATGTACGAGGCCAAGAGCCTCACGGGTGAGCTTTCGAAGGAACTGACGGCACAGAGCGAGCGCAATGAGCGCCTGAAGGCGCAGTTTGAAGACAAGCTGGATCTCGATCAGGTGAAGGAGCGTGCGCTGGAGCTTGGAATGCGCCAGCCGACCTCTTCACAGATCGTCTATATCCACGTGGATACCGGAGACACCACGCAGGTGTTCTCCGCGAAAAAGGAACGTAACTTTGCACAGAGTGTCTTCGACGCTTTCCGCAGCCTTTTCACCGACGCGCTGGAATACTTTTCGTAGCCGTGGGCATATAGTTTGCTGAGGGATCGAGCATCCCCGATCAAAGCATGGGCGGTCATTTGAATTGCCGCCCATGTTTTTGGACTTGTGGAGGAAGTTATGGATCGAAGAGACGACCGTCGCTCAAAGCGGCGTAAAGAGAATGACGTGCGGCAGATCACACCCCTGCGGGTGCTGTTCTGGGCAGCGGGTCTGGTAGTCTATCTGGCTGTCAGCGGCTTTTTGCGCACACGCGGCGTAAAGCTCGGCTTTCTTGTCGCGTTAGTGCTGATCTTGGTCGCGGCGCTCGGCGGCGAGATCGGCTGGCGGTACTATGAATACCGCCGCACGCATAAAAACGCGCCGAAACGCGAGCGAAAAGGGGAGGAGATCTCCGATACCTCCGTCCGCAAGGGCATTCTGGTCACGATGATCCTGCTCGGCGTTGTCGCCTTTGTCGCGCTTGCGGGCAGACTTGCAAAGATCATGCTGGTCGACCATGAAAAATACGAGCGGCGCGCCATGGGCACGCAGACGACCTCCGTCAGCGTCACGGCCTCGCGCGGCAAGATCTACGACTGCAACATGAACGTTTTGGCGGCGTCCGCGACGGCGGAAAACATCTTCCTTGACCCGAACGCGCTGGCCAAAAATGGCGTTGATCTGGATTTCCTTGCCAAGAATCTGGCGGAGATCACCGGAAAGAGCGAGAAGACCATCCGCGAAAAGGCGGAGCGTACCAATTCGCAGTATGAGGTCATCGCGCAGCGGCAGAACCAAGAGGTCTGCGACAAGGTGCGCGCGTTTATCGAAGAAAACAGCATCACCGGCGTCCATTTGGAGCCGTCGTCCATTCGCTATTATCCCTACAACGCGCTCGGCGCGCAGATCCTCGGCTTTACCAACTCCGACAACGACGGCGCGGAAGGGCTTGAAGCGTACTATAACAGCACGCTCAAGGGAACGGCCGGCGCGGTCATCACGACAAAGGGCAACGCCGGAACGGAGATGCTCTATCCGTATGAGAAATATTATAAGGCAAGCGACGGAAACAGCCTTGTTTTGACGATCGACACGACGGTGCAGACCTATCTGCAAAAGCAAATGCAGGACGCGATCGACCGCTATGACGTCCTGAACGGCGCGTTCGGCATCGTCATGGACGTGGATACCGGCGCGGTGCTTGCCATGTGCACGCTCGGCTCCTACGATCCGAACAACTATCTTGAGATCTACGACCCCAAGGCCAGCGAGCAGGTGCAGGATCTTTACGAGGCCGCGACGAAGTATCCCGACGAGAGCGAGGCGCAGAAGGCGGCCTATGACGCCTACAACGCGCGCGTCGCGCAGGAGCGCCTGAAGCAGTGGCGTAACCGCTGCGTATCAGACGGCTATGAGCCCGGCTCGACCTTCAAGGTCATCACGCTTGCCGCAGCGCTGGATTCCGGCAAGGTGACGCTGAACGACAACTTCTTCTGCGGCGGCAAGGAGACCTTCGAGGGTCGTTCGCAGCCGGTCAACTGCTGGCGGCACAGCGGCCACGGCGAGGAGACCACGGCGCAGGCGCTTCAGCTTTCGTGCAACATTGCCTTCGGCCATATTGGCATGATGATGGGCGGCGACACGCTCTATGACTATGCCCGTGCCTTCGGCCTGATGGAGACGACGGGAATTGACCTTCCCGGCGAAGCGGGCGGCATTTTCCACAGCCGTTCGAGACTTGCCGACTACGCCGTGAACGGCACGAGCTACCTGATCGCAACGTCCTTCGGCCAGTCGATCAAGCCAACCGCGATGCAGATGGTGCGCGCCATTGCCGCCGTCGTCAACGGCGGATATTTGGTCGAGCCGTATGTCGTCTCCGAGGTGATCGACGAGGACGGAAATGTGGTGGAAAAGCATACCCGCAACGTGCTGCGGCAGGTGATCTCCGAAGAGACCTCTGCGACCATGTGCGAGCTTCTGGAATCCGTCGTTACCGAAGGCACGGCGGGAAATGCCAAGGTCGTCGGCTATCGCATCGGCGGCAAGACCGGCACGGCGGAAAAGCTCGACCAGATCGTGGACGAAGAGGGCAACTACACGGACGATAAGATCGTCTCCTTCGTCGGCGTCGCGCCGATGGAAAACCCGAAGTATGTGGTGCTGATCGCGCTCGACACGCCGAACACGGCGAGCGGTCAGTACGTTTCCGGCGGCGTGATGGCCGCCCCGACCGTGGCGGCGGTGTTTGAGGACATCCTGCCGTATCTCGGCGTAGAGGCCAACTACACGGCGGAGGATCGCTATCGCGTCAATTCCGTGATGCCGCAGTGCATCGGCATGACGGAGGCAGAGGCGGCGAAGGTGCTGGGCGAGAACTATCTGGAATACCGCATCATCGGTTCCGGCAGCAAGATCGTCAGCCAGATCCCGTCCGCGGGCAGAGACGTGCCGGGCTACTCTACCGTCCTTTTGTACACGGACGACTCCATGCCGACGGAAAAGGCGGTCGTGCCGGATCTCAAGGGCAAGACCGTCGCGGAGGCGACCAAAGCGATGAACGATGCCGGTCTGTATTTGCAGGCAAAGGGCACCGATCAGGAGGCGTGGCACGTCGTTGTCACAAGTCAGGATATTGCGGCGGGAACGGAAGTGGATCTCGGAACCACCGTCACCGTCATCTTTGCCGACACCACGGCAATGGATTAGGAGCGAAAACCAATGAAATTAGGGCAACTGCTGCGCAATGCGGATATTTTGGAACAGACCGCTTCGCCGGAGCTGGAGATCAAAAATGTCCGCTATGCCTCCAATCTTGTGGAAGCGGGCGACCTCTTCGTCGCCGTCCCGGGCTATGTTACAGACGGACACAAATTCATTCCGGACGCGATCCGGCGCGGCGCTGCCGCCGTGGTCTGTCAGGAGCAGATGCCGGAGGGAACGCCGTGGGTCCGCGTGGCTTCCTCGCGCGCCGCGCTGGCGCGCCTCGGCGCGAACCGCTTCGGCGAGCCGTCGAAGTCCATGTGTGTCATCGGCGTGACCGGAACCAACGGCAAGACGACCGTGACCTATCTGCTCAAAACACTGCTGGAAAACGCGCTCGGCGCGAAGGTCGGGTTGATCGGCACGATCTGCAACCAGATCGGCAAACAGACGCTGCCCAGCGAACACACCACGCCGGAAAGCTACGACTTGCAGGCGCTGCTTGCACAGATGCGCGACGCGGGCTGCACGCACGTGGTCATGGAGGTCTCCTCCCACGCGCTGTATCTGCACCGCGTGGACTGCATCGACTTTGCCGTCGGCGCATTTACCAATCTCACGCAGGATCATCTGGACTTTCATAAAACCATGGACGCCTACTGCGCGGCCAAGCAAATGCTTTTCACACGCTGCCGCAAGGGCGTGTTCAACACCGACGACCGCTACGCGCAGCGAATGATGCGCGGCGCGACGTGCAGCCGCTACACCGTCGGCGAGACCGGAACGCCGGAGCTGCTTGCAAAGAACATCGAGCTGTGTCCGGATCACGTGGAGGCGGATATTTGCGAAAAGGACGATTGCGTGCACCTCCGCCTCGGGATCCCCGGGCGCTTTACGGTGCATAACGCGCTGACGGCGCTCGGCATCGCGCGGCAGCTTGCGATCCCGCTGCGCGACGCGGTCGACGCGCTCTCGCGCGCCAAGGGCGTAAAGGGACGCGTGGAAGTCGTCCCGACGCCGGACAGGGAGTTTACCGTGCTGATCGACTACGCGCACACGCCGGACGGACTGGAAAACGTGCTGCGCTCCGTCCGCGACTTCTGCAAGGGGCGGCTGATCGTCCTGTTTGGCTGCGGCGGCGACCGAGATCACGGGAAGCGCCCCGAAATGGGACGTATTGCGGCGGAGCTTGCCGATCTTGTGATCGTCACGTCCGATAATCCGCGCACGGAGGAACCGATGGCGATCATTCGAGACATCCTCTCCGGCATGGAGGGGACGAAGACGCCGTATCTCGTGGAGGAGAACCGGCGCGCCGCCATTCGAATTGCCTTGCGCAATGCGCAGAAAGATGATATGATAGTGCTCGCGGGCAAGGGACATGAGACCTATCAGATCCTTGGCACGCAAAAGACGCATCTCGACGAACGCGAGGAGGTAGCCGCGGCATTATGCGAAATATCACACTGAAGCAGGCGGCACAATGGTGCGGCGGAACGGTCGCGCCCGAATATGAGCAGATCACCTTTCACGGCGTGAACTTTGACACGCGCCTTCTTCGGGCAGGTGAGCTGTTTGTCGCCATCTGCGGCGCGCGCGACGGCCACGCCTATGCGCAGAGCGCAATGGAAAAGGGCGCGGCGGCGGTTTTGGCAAGCCGTCCGGTGGACGCTCCCGCCATTTATGTGGACGACACGGTCGCCGCCATGCAGCGTATCGCAAAGGCTTGGCGCGAGACGCTGCACGCGCGTGTGATCGGCATTACGGGCAGCGTCGGCAAGACGACGACGCGGGGCATGATCGCCTCCGTGCTGCAAACGACCTTTTTCACACAGACGACGCTGAAAAACTTTAACAATGACATCGGCCTGCCGGTATCTCTGCTTGCCGTGGAGGACAACTGTCAGGCGGCGGTGCTGGAGATGGGGATGAACCATCGCGGCGAGCTTTCCGCACTGACCGCCATCGCGCAGCCGGATATTGCGGTGATCACCAACATCGGCACGATGCATATCGAAAATCTCGGCTCGCGGGAGGGCATCCTGCACGCAAAGCTGGAGATTTTGGAGGGCCTGCGGCCGGATGGCAGGGCGGTCTTCTGCGGTGACGACGACCTGCTGCGCGCCGAGGCGAAAAAATACGGCGCGCTGACCTTCGGCCTGAGCGAGGGATGCGACGTGCGCGGCACGGCGGTAAACGGAACGAGCTTTACCGTTTGCGGCCTTGGGGCGCACTTTCCGGTCAGCCTAAAGATCGCGGGGGAGCACAACGTCTATAACGCGCTGGCTGCTGCTGCGGTGGGGCTTTTGTGCGGTGTTACGCCGGAGAATATACAAAAAGGTCTTGCTGCCTATGAGACGACGGGAATGCGGCAGAACGTGTTTACAAGCGACGGTATTACCGTCATCGAGGACTGCTATAATGCGGGGCCGGAGTCCATGCGGGCGGCGCTGAAGCTGCTCGCGGGCCACGAAGGACGCAGGATCGCGGTGCTCGGCGGGATGCTTGAACTTGGTGATTACGCGCCGCAGGCGCATACCGAGGTCGGCGCGTTTGCCGCGCAGACGGCGGATCTGCTCTTTGTCTACGGCGAAAACAGCGAATACTACCTGCGCGGGGCGCACGACATGGCCTATGCGCAGGGCTTCCCGACCCATGAGGCGCTTGCGCAGGCGCTGAAAGCGACGCTGCGCAGCGGCGATGTCCTTCTGGTCAAGGGGAGCCGCGGAATGAAAATGGAGCGCGTGCTGGCGCTTCTGAACATCGGAGGAACGAACCATGGATAAATCAATCTTAATGATCCTGATCTCGATCGTCGGCGGCTACGGGCTGGCGCTCATCGCGGGCTATTTTCTGATCCCCGCGCTGCGTGCCCTGAAAGCGGGACAGTCCATCCGCGAGGTCGGCCCGAAGTGGCACAACGGCAAGACGGGCACGCCTACGATGGGCGGCCTTACCTTCATCTTCGCGTCGCTGCTGTGCATCGCGACGGGCTGGAGTTCTGCCGGAACGGAAAAGCATCTTTTGGTGCTCGCGCTTTCGCTGATGTTCGGCATGATCGGTTTTTACGATGATTTTATCAAGGTCAAGAAGAAGCGGAACCTCGGCCTGACCGGCATACAGAAGCTGCTGCTCCAGATCCTTGCGGCGGGCGTCTTCCTTGCGGCGATGCACTTTACCGGCGCGCTGACCTACGACCTTTACATCCCCTTTGTGAAAAAGCCCGTTGCGCACGTTCCGACGGTGCTCTATCTCGTCCTTGCGGTGTTTGCCATTGTCGGCTGCGTCAATGCGGTCAACCTGACCGACGGGATCGACGGCCTTGCGACGGGCGTGACGCTGCCTGTCATGCTCTTTTTCACGGTGGTGTCGATCTCCATGGGACGCTTCGGCCTTGCAACCTTCCCTGCGGCGCTCTTCGGCGGCCTTGCGGGCTTCCTGTGCTTTAATTTCTATCCCGCCCGTGTCTTTATGGGCGACACCGGTTCGCTCTTCCTCGGCGGCGCCGTCGTCGGCATGGCCTTCGCGCTGGATATGCCGCTGGTGCTGCTGCTGGTCGGCCTGATCTATGTGGTGGAAACGCTGTCCGATATTTTGCAGGTCGGCTACTTTAAGCTGACGCACGGAAAGCGTATCTTCAAGATGGCGCCGATCCATCATCATTTTGAGATGTGTGGCTGGTCGGAAAAGAAGATCTGGACGGTCTTTGTCTCCGTCACCGTTCTTATGTGCATCGTCGCCTATCTCGGCGTGCGCTGCTGGTTCTGATCCTGATTTTCGCATTCCTATTTTTGTGTAGAAGGGAGGCTGCGCCGTGTTCGGAAAATCGAAGACCGCTTCGATCGAGCTGAAGAAGGAAACGCGTGTCCGCGTGGACGACCGCGGCATGATCGACCTTCCGTACCTTGCCCTGACGCTGCTTCTGACGGCGATCGGTCTTGTAATGCTTTTTTCCGCCAGCTATGTCCGCGCACATTACCTCACTGGCAACTCGGCGAGCTACTTTATCAGCCAGTTCATTTTCGCACTGCTCGGCATCGGTGCACTGATCGGTATCAGCTTTCTGCCTTATGCGTGGTACCGCTATTTCTCGCGGATCATCTACGCCGTAGCGATCGTCCTGCTCGTGGCGGTGATGCTCGTCGGCAGAACGACCAACGGCGCGACGCGCTGGATCGACCTCGGTTTTACGAAGTTCCAGCCCTCAGAGCTTGCAAAATTCGCCGTGATCACCGTGCTGGCAGACCTTATGACGCGCTACCGGCATGACATCAAGGGCGCGCGCGTCTTCCTCTCCTGCGGCGCGGCCATCGCCGTCGTCGCCCTGCTGCTCTTTCCGGAGCCGCACTTTTCCGCGATCATCATCATCGGCACGGTAGGCTTTGCCATGATGCTCGTCGGCGGTGCGAATAAAAAAGCGCTGCTCATCATGGTGGCGGCTGCGGTTGCGCTGCTTGCCTTTTTGCTCCTCAGCGGTGCTTATACTTCTGACCGCATCAACGCTTGGCTCGATCCGGAGTCCGACCCGCTGGATACCGGCCACCAGATCATCCAGTCGCTCAACGCCATCGGCTCGGGCGGCCTGACGGGGCTTGGCTTCGGCCACAGTCGAGAGAAGTATCTCTACCTGCCGGAGGAACACAACGACTACATTTTCTCCATTATCTGCGAAGAATTGGGCTTTATCGGGGCGGTGCTGATCCTGCTGCTCTTCGCGCTGCTGATCCTGCGCGGCTTCTGGATCGCGATGCACGCGCCGACGCGGTTTGCGACCCTGATGGCCTTCGGCCTTACCACGCTGCTTGCCGTGCAGGTGCTGCTCAATGTTGCCGTCGTTACGAACACCCTGCCGTCCACCGGCATTTCGCTGCCGTTCTTCTCTTCCGGCGGCACGGCGCTGATCGTGCAAATGGCGGAGTGCGGCATTATGCTCAATATTTCCCGAAGTATCCATCAAACCTCGTAGGGGGATTGCCCATGAGAGTTATTTTTACCTGCGGCGGTACCGGAGGGCACATCAATCCGGCGATTGCCGTGGCGAAGCTGCTGATCGAAAAGAATCCCTCCGCGCAGATCCTCTTTGTCGGCGCGGAGGACGGAATGGAGACAAAGCTCATTCCGCGCGAGGGCTTCCGCCTCGAGACCGTCCGCATCTCCAACTATCTGCGCAGCGTCACGCCTGCCGCGCTCTGGCACAACGCCAAAACGGTCGTTACGATCCGCCGCGCGCTGAAACGCGCCGATCAGATCATTCAGGACTTTCGGCCGGACGTGATCTTGGGCATGGGCGGCTATGCCAGCTTCCCGATCCTGCGGCAGGGCGTAAAGCACCATATCCCGACGGCGCTGCACGAGGCAAACGCCGTCCCCGGCCTTGCCACGCGCATGGTCTGCGATAAGGTCGACCGCATTCTTGTCGGCTTTGCCGACAGCCAAGCGGCTTATAAAAACGCGGAGCGTGTCATTCCGGTGGGAATGCCGGTTCGTGAGGAGTTCGTTTTTACCAAGCGCGCCGATGCCCGCAAGGCGTTGGGGATCGGCGAGGAGCCGCTGGTCGTCTCCATGTGGGGCAGCCTCGGCGCAAGAGAAATGAACAAGAAGATCGCACAGTTTATGAAGCTGGAGTGTCAGGAAGACGATTTCCGTCACATCCACGCGACCGGCTCCTTCGGCTGGCGATGGATGCCGGAGTACGTAAAGCAGCAGGGCGTCGATCTTGCCGCGCACCCGTGGGTGACGATGCAGGAGTATATTTACAATATGCCGACGCTTATGGCGGCTGCCGATCTGGTCATCAGCAGAGCGGGCGCTTCAACGCTCAACGAGATCGCGGCGGCGGGGACACCCTGTATCATCGTGCCGTCGCCGAACGTGACGAACAATCATCAGGAAAAGAACGCGAGAATTTTGGAAAAACGAGGCGCTGCGGTCGTCTTGCGCGAGCAGGACTGCGACGGCAGAGTGCTCTATGAAACGGCAAAGCAGCTCCTTGCCGATCCGGCGCGGCGCGGGAAAATGCGCTCTGCGCTGCATGAGATGGCGGTCGTGGATTCCGCGGAGCGTATCTGCCGGATCATCACGGAGCTTGCAAGAGAACGATAACGACGCCGACTGCATAGGATGGGGCAAATTTCCATAACGGGGGTTTGCTTACCATGCGGGCTTATCATATCATCGGAGGGCAGCCGCTGCGGGGACATATCAGCATCCACGGCGCAAAAAACAGCGTGCTGCCCATCCTGTCGGCGACCCTGCTCTGTCGGTCGCCGTGTACATTGCACAACTGTCCGAATATTTCCGACGTGGATACCGCACTCGAGATCCTGCGCGCTTACGGCTGCAAGGTGACGCGCAGCGGGACGGACATCGCCGTGGACGCGTCCGAGGCGCACACGGCGGATATTCTGCCCGCGCTTGCGGGGAAAATGCGCGCGGCTGTCCTATTCCTCGGCGCAACGCTTGCGCGCTTCGGAAGCGCGCAGACGGCGCTTCCGGGCGGCTGCCCGCTCGGTGCGCGGCCGATCAACCTGCACCTGACCGGCTTTGAGCGCCTTGGCGCGTCCTGCCGTCAGGTGGATGACCGGATCGTCTGCACAGCGGCGGCGCTGCGCGCCTGTACGATCGCGCTCCCGTTTCCGAGCGTCGGCGCGACGGAGAACCTGATGCTCGCCGCGCTCGGCGCGCAGGGGCAGACCGTGCTCTGCAACGCGGCGCGTGAGCCGGAGATCGTCGATCTTGCGGACTTTTTGCGCGCCTGCGGCGCGCAGATCAGCGGCGCGGGAACGAGTGTGATCCGCATCAGCGGCGAACCGTGCCTGCACGGCGCGGAGTTTACCGTGATGCCGGATCGGATGGAGGCGGCGACCTATCTTGCCGCCGCTGCCGCGACGCGCGGAGCGCTGACCCTGCGGGGCGTGCGCTGCGACCATCTGTGCGCGGTTTTGGACGTACTGCACCGCGCGGGCTGCACCTTGCAGCGCAGCGGCGACTGCCTGACGCTCAGTTGCACGGAGCTTTGCGCGTGCAGCCCCATTTCCACCGCGCCCTACGACGGCTTTCCGACTGACGCACAGGCGCCGATCATGGCGCTGATGGCCACGGCCAAAGGCGTGACCGTGATGGAAGAGACGGTCTTTTCCGATCGCTTTATGCACGTTCCGGCGCTGCGCGCCATGGGAGCGGACATTTGCGCCGGACGTACCTGTGCCGTGGTTCGCGGCGTGGCCTCGCTGCACGGCGCGCAGGTGGAGGCGACGGATCTGCGCGGTGGAGCCGCGATGGTCGTCGCGGCGCTCGGCGCGCAGGGAGAGAGCCGCATCACGCGGCCGGAGCATATGCAGCGCGGGTATGCCGACTTTGTCGATACGTTGCGCTCCTGCGGAGCGCAAATCAATCTTACGGAGTAACTGCTTATGGAAGAAAATCACAGAAGAACACCGCAGCGCAACTCCCGTGCCGCGCAGGAAGCGCAGCGGCGCAGGCAGGCGCGGCAGGTGGAGCAGAAAATGGAGCACCGCCGCCAGAACCAAAGGCGCAGGGCGCGGCGACGAACGAGAGGACGCGTCGGCAGCGGCCTTTGGAAGCGCCTGCTGATCATGGCGGGTGTTGTGGCTGCGGTCGTGCTGAGCATGGTCATCTTCTTCCGCGTCCGCCACATCGAGGTGCAGGGCAATCGCTACTACTCCGCCGAGGAGATCATTTCGGCGGCGGGCGTGGCCAAGGGCGATAATCTGCTGACGCTGTCGCGCGCCGGTATTGCCGCGTCGATCACATCGGGGGAGGATATGGCTTATGTGCGCACGGTCAGCGTGACGCGCCGCCTGCCCGATACGCTGATCATCACGATCACGGAGGACAATGTGACCTTTGCCGTGCAGGACGAGGCCGGCCAATATTATCTCATCACTGCCTACGGCAAGGCGACGCAGCAGGTAGAGCCCTACGAGGCGAGCGAACACATCCAGATCAAGGAATTGACGATCGCTACGCCGACCATCGGCGAGCAGATCACCGTGACCGAGGACGAGAGCGGCTCGGCAAGCGCCAAGCTCGACGCACTGCAAGCCGTTCTGACGGCGCTGGAACTGCCGGAGAATGTTGAGCTGCTCAAGAGCGTTTCCTACATCAGCCTGCCTGCGGCATATGACATTCAGCTGCAATACGGCTCACAGTACACCGTCAAGCTCGGCAATTTGGACGACATGGAATACAAACTGGCTGCGCTGCGCGAGACGCTGAAAAAGCTTGCCGACTACCAAACCGGAATCATTGACATTAGCGAGGGTAGCAGTGGAAAGGTGCGTTTCAGTCCGTCAGACTGAGAAGTCACGTCGAATTTACAAATAATTTCATAAAAACAAAGAAAGTCTATTGACCAAAGCGAATTTTCAGGATAAAATAGAGCAGTATAAATGCGAAATAGCGTTTCAACGCATCATCAGGATACATAGGAGGAAGATACAATGTCCGAAGCATATGCAGATAAGGTTGTGAATATTAAGGTCATCGGCGTCGGTGGCGCGGGTAACAATGTTGTCAATCGCATGATCGACAGCAAGATCGGCGGTGTCGAGTTCGTTGTGATCAATACCGACCGTCAGGATCTGAACAAGTCTAAGTGCGAAAACAAGCTCCAGATCGGCGAGAAACTCACCGGCGGCATGGGTGCAGGCTCCAAGCCCGAGATTGGCAAGAAGTCTGCCGAGGAGAGCAGAGCGGCCATTTCCAAAATTTTAGAGGGCACCGATATGGTCTTTATCACCGCCGGCATGGGCGGCGGCACCGGCACCGGCGCGGCTCCCATCATTGCCGATCTTGCCCATGAGGCAGGCATCCTCACCGTCGGCGTCGTCACAAAGCCTTTCAAGTTTGAGGGCGCCAACCGCATGAAGCAGGCAGAGGCGGGAATCCTTGCTCTAAGCGACAAGGTAGACTCCCTTATCATCATCCCGAATGATCGCCTGAAGTACGTGACCGATCAGAAGATCACCTTTGCCAATGCCTTCGGCATTGCCGACGACGTGCTCAAGCAGGCCGTCACCTCCATTTCCGAGCTGGTCGGCTACTCCGAGCGTGTCATCATCAACCTCGACTTTGCCGACGTTTCCGCCATCATGAAGAACGCGGGACGCGCGCACATGGGCGTGGGCATCGCTTCCGGCCGTGAGAAGGCGGAGCAGGCGGCGATGGCTGCGGTCGCAAGCCCGCTGCTCGAGACCTCGATCAACGGCGCGACGGGCGTCCTGATCAACGTTACCGGTTCGGCCGACCTCGGTCTGGACGACGTGGAAACGGCTGCCAATATCGTCATGGAAGCGGCCAATCCCGAGGCAAATATCATCTTCGGTGCGACCTTCTCCGAGGACTTCGAAGACGAGATGCGCGTCACGGTCATTGCGACCGGCTTCGACGAGAAGAAGAAGCCCGAGGCGGGCAAGGGCATCTATACCTCTGCCGCGAAGGGCGACTCCGCTCCGGCCGTGGATGCCTCCAGCGACATCAACGACATCGACGCGATCTTCGACATTTTCAAGAAGTAAAAAAACTGCGGGGCATATCAAAACGCCTGCCCCGCCTTTGTCGGAATAAGGAGACACGGTCGGACAGAATAAACTGTCCGACCGTGTCTGTTTATTGTTTCCAAGCGCGGCAGCGCCGTGCTTTTCTGCGGCGCTTGCGCACCTTGAAGAAGAGCCAGAGGAAGACCACGAGCGCAACGGCGACGGCAGTGAGGATGACATAGAAGGTCGTCGTAGAGTCCGCCGTTTTGACCATCAGCCACAGGTCGTTTAGCTGGCGTGTACCGTCCTCCGTGAGCGCGCGGAAAGCAACGCCGCGCGAGAGGACGTCCTGCGAAGGATAAGCGACAGGGTTTTGCGCCGCCTCCGGATCCATCAGCGCCTTTGCGGCGTCCGACGGGGCGGAGTAGCCGAGGTATTCTAAGTTCTGCGCGCAGATCTCGGGGGAGAGCAGGAAGTTGATAAACAGCTCTGCCTCTGTTTTGTGCGCCGCGCCTTTCGGGATGCAGATGGCGTCGACGAAGAGGTTAAAGCCCTCCTGCGGGAAGTAGAAGCCGAGGTCGGGGTTCTCCGGCAGCATTTGCAGGTAGTCGCCCGCGTAATACGGTGCGATCCACGCCTCTTCGTGCTGCATCCGCTCGTACACCTGATCCATGACATAGCCCTGAAGCAGAGGCTTCTGCGTGCGCAGCAGGCTGGCGCACTGCTCCATTTCGGAGCGATCCTCGGAGTTGATGTCGAAGCCCAGCTCGAACTGCGCGATGGCGAAGGCGTCACGCGGGTTGTCGAACATCAGGATCTTGCCGGAGTATTTCTCGTTCCACAGGATCTCCCAGCCGGTCAGATCGGCTTCGTCGACATACTTCTTATTATAGATGATGCCGACAGTGCCCCAAGTGTAGGGGACGGAGAAGCGGTTGTCCGGATCGTAGGCAAGGTTTTTGAAGCTGTCGTCGATGTAGGCATAGTTGGGGATATTGGAGAAGTCCAGCTCCTCGAGCATACCCTCCTGCACGAGCTTATCGACCATGTAGTCAGAGGGGAAGATCACGTCGAACACGGAGCCGCCTGCCTTGAGCTTCGTGTACATACTTTCGTTGCTGTCGTAGGTCATGTAGTTGACCTTGATGTTCGGGTACGCATCCTCAAAGGCGCTGATCACGTCGAGCGCGTCGTCGGAACCGTCGGAGATGTACTGCCCCCAGTTGTAGACATTGATCTCCACCGTAGCGGCGGAGACGCGTGTCGGCAGGCAGGGGAGCAGCAGCGCAAGGGCAAGCAGGAAAACGGCAATTCGTTTTTTCATCGGCGATGCCCTCCCGCTCTCTGCTTGGAATGGTCGCGCGCTTGCAGCAGGTTCATAACGACCATGATGATCAGAATGACAAGGAACATCAGGGTGAACATGGCGTAGACCTTGGGCTGGATGGGTTTTTTCGTATAGCTGTAGATCTCCACCGGCAGCGTCACGAAGTTCGGACCGGTGACGAAGTAGGAGATGACGAAATCGTCCAGCGACATGGTAAAGGCCATCAGCGCGCCGGAGACGATGCCCGGCAGGATCTCATGCAGCGTGACCTTGAAAAAGGCCTGCACGGGCGTGCAGCCAAGGTCGGTCGCGGCTTCGGTCAGATCGGGATCCATCTGCGACAGCTTCGGCATGACGTTGAGGATGACATAGGGGAGGTTAAACGTGATGTGGGCGATCAGCAGCGTCCAGAAGCCGAGAACGCCCTTCAGCCGCAGGAGAACGCCCGTCAGCGCGAAAAGCAGCGCCAGAGAGACGCCGGTGACGATCTCCGGATTTGTCATGGGGATATTCGTCACGGACATGACCAGCGACCGCGCGGAGCGGCGCATTTTGTAAATGCCCAGACAGGCAGCCGTTCCCATGACCGTCGCAAGCAGGCTCGAAAGCACCGCGACGAGCGCCGAGTTGCCGAGCAGAGCCAGCAGGCGGCTGTCCTGAAACAGCTCCCGATAGCGGCTGAGGGTGAAGCCGGTGAAGACCGCCATGTCCTTGCCCTGATTGAAGGAGGCGACGGCGAGCACCAGCATCGGCGCGTAAAGGAAGAGAAATACCAGTACGGTAAGCACACGATTGACTTTTTTCATATCGTCACCATGCTTTCTTCCTCGTCGCTCGTAAAGCGGTTCATCACGCCCACGCAGACAAAGACGATCACCATGAGCAGCAGCGACATTGCTGCGCCGAGGTGCCAGTTGTCGGCGTTTTTGAACTGCGATTCAATGACGTCGCCGATCAGGATGGTTCCCGGCGAGCCGAGCTTCTGAGAGATGTAAAAGGTGGAAACGGCAGGGACGAACACCATCGTGATGCCCGAGACGATGCCGGGCACGGAGAGCGGCAGCGTCACGCGGGTAAAGACCTGCCGATTGTTGCACCCGAGATCCTGCGCTGCCTCGATCAGCCGCCGGTCGATCTTCATAATGACGGTGTAGAGCGGGAGGATCATGTAAGGCAGGTAGTTATACACCATGCCGAGAATGACCGCGCCGCTGTTGCGGTTGAGGGAGAGACGGTGCAGACCGAGCGAAACAAGGAAATTGTTGATGAGGCCCTGATCGTCCAGCAGGGCGACCCACGCCAGCGTGCGCAGCAGGAAGCTGATGCACATGGGGAGCATCACAAGCATTTGCAGGAAGCGCTGCGTGGTGGGCTTGCAGTGCGCGATGCAGTAGGCGACCGGATAACCGATCAGCAGGCAGATCATCGTGGAGAACAGGCTCAGCCAGACGGAGCGCAGAAAAATCGGCCAGTAGTCGCTGATCGCGGCAAGGTTTGCAAGCGTGAAGGCACCCTCCGCGTCCGTCAGAGCGTAGTAAACGACCACGCCCAACGGGATCAGGGTGAAGAGCGCCATCCAGACGATGTACGGGCCGGAAAGCCACTTACTCTTCATCCTCGCCCGCCTCCGCATCCGCAATCTCGTCGTACTCCGCAGAGTAGGAGCTGTAGTCGCCGAACTGACCGGAGTATTCACTCTTGTGCATGATGTGAATGTCCTCCGGATTGAGGCGAATACCGATGTAAGAGTCCACGGGGCAGTAGTCCGTCGTCTGAATGAGCCACTTGAAGCCCTTGAAATCGACGATGGTGTCGTAGTGGACGCCCTTGAAGGTCACGGACGTGACGGTGCCGCACAGATGACCCTCGTCTGCGGCAACGATGTCGATGTCCTCCGGTCGGATCACGACGTCGACCGGTTCGTTCTTCTCAAAGCCCTTGTCGACGCAGGGGAAGACGCGGCCAAAGAACTTGACCTTGAAATCCTCCAGCATCACGCCGTCGAGGATGTTGCTCTCGCCGATGAAGTCCGCAACGAAGGCGTTTTTCGGCTCGTTGTAAATATCCTCCGGCGTGCCGATCTGCTGGATCTTGCCCTTGTCCATTACCACGATGGTGTCGGACATGGTCAGCGCCTCTTCCTGATCGTGCGTGACGTAGATGAAGGTGATGCCCATGGCCTGCTGGATGCGCTTTAGCTCGTTCTGCATATCCTTGCGCAGACGAAGATCCAAAGCGCCCAGCGGCTCATCGAGCAGCAGCACCTTCGGACGGTTGACCAGCGCGCGCGCGATGGCGACACGCTGCTGCTGACCGCCGGAGAGAGCAGTGACCTTGCGGTTTTCAAAGCCCTTTAGTGAAACGATTTCCAGCATTTGTGTGACACGCCGGTCGATCTCTTCCTCGTCAAGGTGCGCGATGCGCAGACCGAAAGCAATGTTGTCATAGACATCAAGATGCGGGAAAAGTGCGTAACGCTGGAATACCGTATTGATCTTTCGCTGATAGGCGGGCACGTCGTTCATACGTTTCCCGTCAAACAAAACATCGCCGGATGTCGGCGTCAAAAAGCCTCCGATGACGCGAAGTGTAGTGGTCTTGCCGCAGCCGCTCGGACCGAGCAGAGTCAAAAACTCCTTGTCGTTGATGTAGAGATTGATGGAATCAAGAATACGCTCTCCGTCAAACTCCATCACGAGGTTTGTCAAACGGATCAGCTCCTGGGACATTTATCCTCCCCCATTTCCAAAAGAGTAGTACTCTGCAAGTTTGCAGAATACTCTATAATGAAATATAGATGCAAGCGTCTGAAAAGTCAAGCCTTTTTCCTATTTTTCTCATGTTTTTTCCCTTTTTCGACAGGGTGTGTTCATTCTTGACTTGCAGCAGACAAAATGATAAAATAATAGTGTCCGTCTGCGGGCGAAAAACGTTCGCGACGGGAAGAAGAAAGAGAGGAAATCGGGATGAAAAATATTCGATATTATGTCAGCCGAAAAAATGCGCTGACGTGGATCTCTGCCGCGATGGCGGTATCCTCCGCCGTTTTGCTTCTGCTGGGGTATTTCTTGGGGGAGCGGGAGACGATCTCCACGGCAAATTTCTGGTTCCAGAAGATCCTGCCCATGGCGGCGACGCTCAGCTTTGCGCTGCGTGTCCTGATCGGTGGGGAAAAGGAGCTTTACCGCACGACGCGCCCCCTGTTCTGGGCTTGCTTTTACTTCGGCCAGATCGCGCTGGATCAGTATCATAGACCCGACGGGATCGCGCTGTTTGGCTATCGCCGCTGGGTCGCGGTGTGCTGGATTTTGTACTTTGTCCTTTACCTTTGCTATCGCTTCCTGCTGACGGGGCGCTACCGTCGCCCGCTCGTCCTCTCTGCGGTCTTTTTTGTGCCCGTGCTCGTGCTCGGCTACGACCTTGTCGATGCGCTCGGCACCATCCCGACATGGTATCTGCTCGACAAGATCGCAAACACCCTGATGGCTGCCAGCGTTTTTGCCCTGACCTTTGCGATGCGCGAATTTCACGACGGAAGGTACCACCCGACTTGGGGCGACCGCAGCGACGGCAGAAGACTGCGCTCCATCGACGGCATGACGCTTGTCGGCGGCTATATCATGCCGAACCGCAACGGCGCTTCCAACTCGATTCAAGACACGCTGGAGATCACCGCGATCGAGCGGTACATCCACAAAAAACGTGTGGAGGGCTATGACAACTTCGGCATTACCCACGTATTCCTTGCTGCCTATGTGCGCACCGTGGCGAAGTATCCCGGGTTTAACCGCTTTTTCTCCGGCCAGCGCATTTATCAGCGCGACGATGACATTCAGTTCACTATGGCGATGAAAAAGGAAATGCGCACCGACGGCGAGGAGACGATGATCAAGCTCCACCTTGCGCCGACGGACACCAGCAAGGAGGTTTATGACAAGTTTAACCGCAGCTACGAAGAGGTCATGAATACGCCGCTCAACAGCAGCTTTGACGGCGTGGCATCTGCGCTGGCCAGCATTCCTGGCCTGCTGCTCAAGTTCCTGATCTGGGTGCTCAAGTGCATGGACTACTTCGGCAAGATCCCGCGCTTCCTGCTGGAGGTCAGCCCCTTCCACGCCTCCGTGATCTTCACCTCGATGGGCTCGCTCGGCATCCCGCCGATCGTACATCACCTCTATGATTTCGGCAATCTCCCGATCTTTATCGCCTTCGGCCGCAAGTACCGCAAGACGGAGCTGGACGCGACGGGAAAGCCCGTGACGCGCCGCTATCTGGACTATGTGGTCAACTGCGACGAGCGCATCGTCGACGGCTTCTACTATGCGACCGGCCTGAAGTATTTCCACAAGCTCCTGCGCACGCCGGATGTCCTTGATCTGCCGCCGGAAGAAGTCCTGCACGACATACCGTAAAAAATGACCGCCTCACACGTCGTGTGAGGCGGTCGTCCTTTGTGTTATTCGCAAAACGTATCCCTGCCATGCGACGGGGGCTACCGGAAGCTGAAGATGTTCAGACCGGAGCCGTACTCCGTGTCGAGCTTGCGCTCCACGGTGCCGTCGAGTAGCGCGATGACCATTTCGCACGTGCCGCAGACGACGGCGCGGTTCAGGTGGCCGCCAAAAACGTGACCGTCCTTGTCTCCGGCAGACATATGCAGGTGCGGGTAATACGCGCCCTCCTTGGTCGTGATCGTGCCGTGAAGCGAGACGATCTCAAGGTCGCCGGTGAAGGTGTTCTTGGCGTAGGATTGCTTTTCCACGCTGTAGACGCCGACAGTCATTTCGTTGACGGCGCCGAGCGCATTAATATGCGCCAGCTTGATCTGCTCCGCGCACGCGATCTTTTCCAACTGCGCCATGATCTCCTCGCTGCGGTCGATGCGTGCCAAAATGGTAGAGCCGAATTTGCGGTAATCCATGGTTTACTGATGCACCTTCGTGCCGGATTCGCCGCGGACGGCAGCGCCTGCGTTCTCCAGCGACGCGATGATGGCGGTTCCGCCGGTCTTGGCGAAGCTGACGGCGGCCTTGACCTTCGGCAGCATGGAGCCGGGGGCGAAGTGGCCTTCCTCGCAGTACTTTTCCGCTTGCTCGACGGTCATTTCGCTCAGGCTTTCCTGATTGGGCTTGCCCCAGTTGATGCAAACGCGGTCAACGGCGGTCAGAATGACCAGCGCGTCCGCGTGGACAAGCTCGGCGAGCTTCGCGGAGGCGAAGTCCTTGTCGATGACGGCGGGCGTGCCGTAGAGCTTTCCGTCTCTGCGTACGACGGGGATGCCGCCGCCGCCGACGGTGATGACGACGCAGCCGCTCTCGATGAGCGTGTTGACGGTCTTCTTTTCCACGACGTCGATGGGCTTGGGGGAAGGAACGACCTGACGGTAGCCGCGGCCTGCGTCCTCGACCATCGTGTAGCCCTTCTCGGCGGCGATGCGCTCGGCAGTCTCCTTATCGTAGAAGGCACCGACGGGCTTCGTCGGGTTCTGGAAGGCGGGATCGTTCTCGTCGACCAGCACCTGCGTAACGACGGTAGCGACTTCCTTCGTCATGCCGCGCGCGGCAAGCTCGTTTCCGATCGCGTTTTGCAGATGATAGCCAATGTAGCCTTGGCTCATAGCGCCGCACTCGGGGAAGGGCATATCGGACTTGATCGCCTTCGCTTCAGCAGCGGTGGCCATGCCGAGATTGATCATGCCGACCTGCGGGCCGTTGCCGTGCGCGATGACGACTTCGTTGCCCTGCGCGATCAGGTCGACGATGGGCTTTGCGGTCTCGGTGACGAGCTGGAGCTGTTCATAGGGGGTGTTGCCCAGAGCGTTGCCGCCCAGAGCGATAACAATTCGTTTCGACATTTGATTTACCTCTCTTTGTTAAAAGGGCGGGGGCGTTGCACCCCCGCCCGAAAGCTCATTTTGCGATTAGAACATCTTGCGCTTGTTGTCGGCAGCATCGAGCGCCATCAGAGCGCCGACGGGATCCTTCACCTGAGACATGAAGATCATAGCCGCGATGATATAGGGCTTGTAGGAAGCCTGCTTGTACAGCGGCACAAGATAGCGATCGAACACGGAGTTGTCCACTTCGCCTTCTTCGCAGCTCAGGCCGGTGATGTCGGCGGGCAGGCAGTGCAGATACAGAGCCTTGCCGTCCTTGGTGAGCTTCATCATCTCCTCGGTGCACGCCCAATCCTTGTGCTGGGCGTTCTGGGCGAGGAGACGCTTCTCCAGCGCGTCGATGCCGTCCTTGTCACCGGCGGCGTACAGCTTGGTGCGCTCCTCCATGGCGGCGTAGGACGCCCAGCTCTTGGGATACACGATGTCGGCATCCTTGAAGGCTTCCTTCATGTCGTTGGTCTTGTGGAACTTGGAGCCGTACTTCTCGCAGTTCTTGCGCGCGATTTCTTCGACCTCGGGGAAGACGTCGTAGCCTTCCGGATGCGCCAGCGTGACGTCCATGCCGAAGCGGGTGAACAGGCCGATGACGCCCTGCGGGACGGACAGCGGCTTGCCGTAGGAGGGAGAGTAGGCCCAAGTCATGGCGACCTTCTTGCCCTTCAGGTTCTCAACACCGCCGAAGTAGTGGATGACATGGAGCATATCGGCCATGCACTGCGTGGGATGGTCGACGTCACACTGGAGGTTGACCAGCGTCGGTCTCTGCTCGAGGATGCCGTCACGGTAGCCTTCTTCGAGGGCGTCCATGAAGGTCTTCTGATACTCGTGACCCTGATGGATATACATATCGTCGCGGATGCCGATGACATCGGCCATGAAGGAGACCATGTTCGCGGTCTCGCGGACGGTCTCGCCGTGTGCGATCTGGGACTTCTTCTCGTCGAGGACCTGCTCCTCGAGGCCGAGGAGGTTGCAGGCGGAGGCGAAGGAGAAGCGGGTGCGGGTGGAGTTGTCGCGGAAGAGGGAGATGCCGAGGCCGGAATTGAAGACCTTCGTGGACTTGTTGCGCTCGCGCAGGTCGCGCAGGGCGTCGGCCACGGTGAAGATCGCGTCGATCTCGTCGTCGGTCTTGTCCCAAGTCCAGTAGAAGTCGGCCTTGTACATATTGTTGATATGCAGGGTCTCAAGATGTCTTGCAAGCTCTACAGTTTTGCTCATTGCTTAATCCTCCGTATTTTTTCTATTTACTTAATGTCGTTGCCGGTCAGTTCCTGACGGAAAACGGCTTCGGTGTCCTTGTTTTCGGGCTTGTACAGGCCGGGGACAGCGGCATAGAGCGCTGCGCAGACGACCAGATCCTGCTTCCATGTGATCTCGTTGGGCGCGTGCGCCTGAGACTCGGCACCGGGGCCAAAGCCGACGCAGGGGATGCCGTAGCGACCCTGAATGGAAACGCCGTTGGTGGAGAACGTCCACTTGTCGGT
>USIH01000018.1 GCA_900554705.1 uncultured Eubacteriales bacterium | reverse complement strand
TGGAGGACAGTCTGCTGCTGTTTGAGCCCATGGCCTTTGAGCAGGGCAAGCGCATCGAGGAGCAGCTGGACGAAAACGTCGCCGTCAACGGCGACGCCGCCCTGCTCAAGCGCATCGTGGACATCTATCTGGACAACGCCTGCAAGTATTCCCCGGAACATTCCGTCATTCAGGTCAGGCTGAAATACGACGGCAAGCACGCTCTGCTCAGCGTCCGCAGTGCGGGCGAGCCCATCCCCCAGGAGCTGCTGGGACGCATTTTTGAGCGTTTCTACCGCGCCGACCCCTCCCGCACCGAGGAGGGCTACGGCCTCGGCTGCGACGCCATCCGCGCGCTTTCCGAGTCCGGCGTCACGCTGATCGTCACGGTCGACTGCGGCATCACGGCGGTGAAGGAGAGCGCGCTGTGCGCCAAGCTGGGAATGGAACTTGTCATCACGGATCACCATGAGTGCAAGCAGGAGATGCCGAAGGCGGCTGCCGTGGTCGACCCGCACCGGAACGACCGTACTTACCCGCACACCGATCTTTCCGGCGTCGGCATCGCCTTTAAGCTGGCCTCCGCGCTGGAGGGCGATCAGGAGCGCATCGCCGCGCGCTACTGCGACCTTGTCTGCCTTGGCACCATCGCCGACGTCATGCCGCTGCGCGGGGAAAATCGCCGCCTTGTGGTGCAGGGCATGGAGATGCTGCGCTCGTGCAGGCGGCTGGGACTTCGCGCGCTCATGCAGGCGTGCGAGTGCGACAAACGCCCCATCAACTCCGCGACCATCGGCTTTATCCTCGCGCCGCGCATCAACGCGGCCGGACGCATGGAGCACGCCGAGCTTGCGGTGCGGCTGTTTTTGACGCAGGATCCGGAGGAGGCGGCGCGGCTCGCGCACACGCTGTGCGACCTCAACCGCGAGCGGCAGGAGACGGAGACGACCATCTATCGGGAGGCGACGGCGCAGTTAAAGGGAAAGCTCGACAGCGCCATCGTCCTGTCCGGCGAGACATGGCATCAGGGCGTGGTCGGCATCGTCGCCTCCCGCCTGAGCGAGGAATACTGCCGTCCGGCCATTCTGATCTGCCTTAACGGCGACTGCGGCAAGGCCTCTTCGCGCTCCTACGGCGGCTTTAATCTCTTTGCCTCCTTGAGCAGCCTCTCCGATCTGCTGGAGGGCTACGGCGGCCATGAGCTTGCCGCGGGCTTTACCATCGAGCGCGGCAACATTGAAGAATTTCGCAGGCGTATCTGCCGTCAGGTGGACGAATACTGCGCGGCAGGAAAGATGACCTCCGCCCTGCGGGTGGACTGTCAGGTGCCGCCGAGCCTGCTCACGGTGGAAAACATCGAGGCGCTATCTCAGCTGGAGCCGTGCGGCACCGGCTGCCCGCGCCCCGTCCTGTGCTTAAACGAAGTGCTCATCGAGCGCTTCCGCTACGTCGGCAAGGGAAAGCATCTGCGCTTGCAGCTGCGCACGCGGCAGGGGATCGAATTTCAGGCGATCTTCTTTTCTGCGGGCGCGCTTTGCAAAAAGCTGTGCATAGGGCAGCGGGTGGATGTCGCCTTTCAGGCGCAGATCAACGAATATCACGGCGCGAAGACGGTGCAGCTCAACCTGCTCGATCTGCGCAGTGTTTCGCCCACGGCGCTCTACGAGCGCTATTGCCGCAAGGAGGTGCTGGACGAATACGAATGCGCGGTTCTTGCGCCGGAGCGCCGTGACGTTGCGGACGTGTGGAACTGCCTGCGCGCTGCCGTCGATGCGCAGGCGCGCCTGCGCTGCGAGCTGACGGAGCTTTGCACCGCCGTCGCGCGCAGCAGCCGGCGCCACAGCATCCGCCGCACGGCGGTCTGTCTGGACATCCTTGCGGAGCTGGGGCTGCTTGCCGTCCGCCGCAAGGGGACATACGTGGAGGTGCAGCTGCGCCGCGACGTGCGAAATCCGCTTGAAAACAGCACGCTTTACCGAACGCTCCATGAAAAAGGAGGAGACCATGGAAACTTTTGAGGCTCACTATGACAGTATGATGCGCGCGATCCGGCAGCACTGCCCGCAGGCGGACATTGCCGCGATCGACCGCGCGGTGGAATATGCGAAAAACAAGCACCGTGACCAGAAACGCAAGGACGGGTCGCCCTATATCATCCATCCGCTTGCCGTGGCGCAGATCGTGGCGGAGATCGGGCTGGATACCGATGCGATCTTAGGCGCGCTGCTGCACGACTGCTTAGAGGACACCGACTCGACCTACGACGAGATCTCCCGCCAGTTCGGCTCTACCGTGGCGGCGCTGGTCGAGGGCGTCACCAAGCTGACCCGCGTGGAGTATTCCACGCTCGAGCAGCAGCAGATGGAGAACCTGCGCAAGATGTTCATGGCGATGAGCAGAGACATCCGCGTGATCCTGATCAAGATCTGCGACCGCCTGCATAACACCCGCACCATGGAATACCAGACGCCTGCCAAGCAGATCTCCAAGTCCCGTGAGACGATGGACATCTACGCGCCGCTCGCGCACCGCTTAGGTATGCAGAAGATCAAGTGGGAGCTGGAGGACACCAGCTTAAAGTATCTCGATCCGGACGGCTATGAGCAGATCGTCAGCTATCTCGAAAGCCACAAGGCGCAGACGGAAGAGTTTATGAAGGCGATCCAGTCCAAGATCACCACGCGCCTTTCCTCCGTCGGCATCCATGGGACGATCTACGGTCGGGTCAAGCACGTCTACTCGATCTACCGCAAGATGGAGGCGCAGGACAAGACGATCGACGAGCTGTTCGACATTTACGCCTTCCGCGTCATCGTCGACACCATCCCCGACTGCTATAACGTCCTCGGCCATATCCACGATCTGTTCAATCTGGTTCCGGGGCGCTTTAAGGATTATATTTCCACCCCCAAGCCGAATATGTATCAAAGCCTCCACACCACCGTCATCGGCCAGCAGGGCATCCCCTTCGAGGTGCAGATCCGCACATGGGAGATGCACGAGACGGCCGAGTACGGCGTTGCGGCGCACTGGAAGTATAAACAGGGCGTCGAGGGCGGAGACGAGAAGGAATTTGAGTGGGTGCGCCGCCTGCTGGAAACGCAGCAGGAGGAAAACGACGCGGAGGACTATATCCATTCGCTCAAGGTCGATATGTTCGACGACGAGGTGTTCGTCTTCACGCCGAAGGGGAAGGTCATGTCCCTGCCGGCCGGCTCCACGCCGATCGACTTTGCCTACGCGATCCATTCCGGCGTCGGCAACGCGATGGTCGGCGCGAAGATCAACAACCGCATCGCGGGCTACGACGTGCAGTTAAAAAACGGCGACGTCGTGGAGATCCTTACCTCCAAAACGGCCAAGGGGCCGAGCCGCGACTGGCTGAAGATCTGCAACAGCAATCAGGCGCGCACGAAGATCAAGCAGTGGTTCAAGAAGGAAAAGCGCGAGGAGAACGTCGCCCACGGCAAGGCGAGCTTTGAGGGCGAACTGCGCCGTGCGGGGGTCAACCCCGCCGTTTTGCAGGATGACGAGCTGCTGCCCGTGCTGCTGAAGAAGCTCGGCTTTGACGATCTGGACGATATGTATGCCGCCATCGGCTACGGCGGCCTGACGGCGGCGAAGGCCTTCGGCCGCATCCGCGACGAGCTTGTCCGCGCGGAAAAGCAGCAGAAGGAGCCGAAGCTGGCCGAGCCGACCAAGGGCGAGCGCAGCCGCGACTCCGGCGTGATCGTCGAGGACATCGACTCCTGCATGGTCAAGTTCTCCCGCTGCTGCACGCCGGTGCCCGGCGACGACATCATCGGCTTTATCACCAAGGGCTACGGCGTTTCCGTCCACCGCCGCGACTGCCGCAACGTCAACCTCAATGCACCCGGCATGGCGGGGCGCTGGGTCAATGTCCGCTGGTGTCGGGACGAAGGCAAGCCCTTCTCGACGACCTTTGAGATCGACTCGATCGACCGCGACGGCATCTGGCTCGACATTGCCACCGTGCTCAACGCCGCGCGGGTGCGCGTTACGGAGCTGTCCGCGCGCGAGCTTGCGGCGGGCAAGGCAAGGGCGATCGCCACCTTTGAGGTGAAGAACGTCGCGGAGCTGGAGACCATCCGCACCAAGATCCGCGCCATCAACGGCGTGATCGACGTGCGGCGGGGGCAAAACTGATGCGCGCGGTCATAACGCGCGTAAAGCGCGCAAGCGTCGAGATCGGCGGCGCCGTCTGCGGCCGGATCGGTCAGGGACTTCTGATCCTGCTTGCCGTCGCGCCGACCGATACGCAGGCACAGGCGGAAAAAATGGCGGACAAGGCGCTCGGCCTGCGCATTTTTTCCGACGAGAACGGAAAGATGAACCGCTCCCTTGCGGACGTGGGCGGCGGCGTTCTGGTCGTCAGCCAGTTTACGCTCTTTGCCGATTGCAGAAAGGGCAAGCGCCCCTATTTTATCGGCGCGGCCGAGCCGGAGCTTGCAAACGCGCTCTATGAGCGCTTCTTGGAGGCGTGCCGCGTGCGCGGCTTTGCGCCGCAGCACGGAAGATTCGGCGCGGATATGCTGGTCGCTTCGGAAAACGACGGGCCGGTCACGATCCTGCTGGATACCGACGAACTCATGAAAGGCGGGGATGGCGCATGAACATCCGCACCCTGACGCTGGGTGATTACCAGACGAACTGTTATCTTGTTTCCGACGAAAACGGCGATACCGCCGTGATCGACCCCGGCGACCGGCCGGGGGAAATTTTGAACGTTGCGCGGGCGCAGCACCTGACGATCCGCGCCGTGCTGCTCACGCACGGACACTTTGACCATGTCGGCGCCGTGCGCGGTATTGCGGAGGCGACGCACTGCCCCGTGTATGTGGGCGAGAAAGACCTGACCCTGCCGGCGCCGCTGCGCGGCGGGCTGGTCGCCACGGACACATACGGCGACCGGCTCTGCGTGGGAAGTCTGACCTTCGACGTCCTGCCCACGCCGGGGCACACGGCAGGCTCGGTCTGCCTGCGCTGCGGCGATGCGCTCTTTTCCGGCGACACGCTCTTTGCAGGCTCCTGCGGCAGGACGGATCTTGGGGGCGATGCGGCGCAGATGGCGGCGAGCCTTTCGCGTCTTGCCGCGCTGACGGAGCCGCTCGTTGTCTACCCGGGACACGGGCCGAAGACGACGCTGGAGCGCGAAAAGGCCTGCAATCCCTATCTGAGGGCGCTGCCGTGAAGCTCTATCTCAAGGGGCACACCGACCGCTACGCCATAGAGCAGCTCCAGCTCTCCCTCTTTCCCGAAGAGCCGATGGAGCCGGTCGACGCGCCCTTCACGGGCGACGGCGCGACCTCCGCGCTGTACTACGGCAAGCGCTGGATGACCGCCGTCACGACGATCACGCGAGCGGGGAAAAGCGTGCGCGTGCAGCGGCGCATTGCCTGCACGCAGGACGTCCCCGCGCGCCGTCGGCTGCTGCAAAACTGCTATTACGACGCGGCCATGCTGCTGCGCAGCCCGCCGCAGTGGGGCAGCCTCTCCGGTGTCCGCCCGACGAAGCTGACGACGCGCTGCCTGCTTGCGGGCGCCTCCGCGAGCGAGGCCGACCGCCTGCTGCGGGAGACCTACCGCGTCAGCGCGGCGCGGCGCAGGCTTTGCGTGGAGTGCTCGGAGCGGACGGTGGAGGCGGCGCGCCGCCTGCGTCCGGACGACGTTTCGGTCTATATCGGCATTCCCTTCTGCCCGACGCGCTGCGCCTATTGCAGCTTTGTCAGCGCAGGCATTGGCGGGAAGAAGGCGCTGCTGGAGGACTATCTTGCCGCGCTCCGGCGCGAGATCGCCCATGTCGGCGCGCATTTGCGCGCCTCCGGCAAGCGCGTGCGCACGCTCTATATCGGCGGCGGCACGCCCACGACGCTCAGCGCGGTGCAGCTAAAAGCGCTCATGGAGGAAATTGCGCGTCATTTTGACTTGACAGAGCTGATAGAATATACCGTAGAAGGCGGACGACCCGACACGCTCGGCGAGGAGAAGCTGCGCGTGCTGCGCGTGCAGGGCTGCACCCGTGTGAGCGTCAACCCGCAGACCATGAACGATGCGGTGCTGCGCGCCATCGGCCGCTGCCACACGGCGCAGCAGGTGGAGCAGTCCTACCGGCAGGCGCAGGCGGCGGGCTTTACGGACATCAACATGGATCTGATCGCGGGGCTTCCCACCGACACGTCCGATTCCTTTGCCGCGTCGCTGCGCCGCGTGCTTGCCCTGTGCCCCACGGGGATCACGGTACATACGCTTGCGCTGAAAAAGGGCGCGGATCTGTTTTTCGACCGCGCCGCGCTGCCCACCGCCGAGGCGGTGGAGGAGATGCTGCGCTTTGCGCAGGAGGCGCTGCGCGCAGCCGGGTACCGTCCCTATTATCTCTACCGCCAGAAATATATGTCCGGCAGCTTTGAAAACGTCGGCTGGTGCAAGAAAGGCCATGAGGGACTGTATAATATCTACATGATGGAAGAACTGCACAGCGTGATCTCGCTCGGCGGCGGCGGTATGACGAAAATAAACCTCCCCGACGGACGTCTGGAACGTTTCCACAATCCGAAATTTCCGGAACAGTATGTTGCGCGCATCGAGGACGTGCTGCGCCAGAAGGACGTGGCCTTTGCCCTCCTGAAATAAGAAAGGAATTGCTTATGGATACTCTGTTTTCAAACGTGACCGTCGTCACGATGGACGAAAGCCTGCGGGTGCTGTTTTCCGCCTTTGTCGGCGTGACGGGAGGAAAGATCAGCTATCTTTCCCGCAAAGCGCCGGAAGAGAAGCCGAAGACGATCATCAACGGCGAGGGCATGGTGCTCATGCCGGGACTGATCAACTGCCACACCCACCTTGCCATGTCGCCCATGCGCGGCTTTGCCGACGACGTGTCGCTGCACACGTGGCTCAATGACCACATCTTCCCCACGGAGGATCGGCTGGACGGCCGGTGCGTGCGTGCCGCGACGCTTCTGTCGCTTGCCGAGTGCCTGCGCTTCGGCATCACCTCCGTGAGCGATATGTATTTCTTCTGCGACGACGTGGCGCAGGCGGTGGCGCAGGCCGGTATCAAGGCGAACATTTCGCGCGCCGTCACGCTCTTTTCTGACGACTTTGACTTTGAGAAGGACGTCCGCTGCCAAGAAATGGTGGCGCTGAAGGAGAAATGGAACGGCTACGACGACGGGCGCATTCTGGTCGACGCCGCCATCCATGCCGAGTATACCTCCAACTATCACCTCTGGGACGCGCTGAGCGAATACGCGATCAACGAGGGCATCGGAATGCACGTTCACCTCTCCGAGACCAAGAGCGAGCACGAGGCCTGCAAGGAGCGCTACGGTCTGACGCCCGCGCAGCTGCTGGACTGCCACCATGTGTTCGACGCGCCCGCCATTGCCGCGCACTGCGTCTGGCTGGAGGACGAGGATATGCAGCTGCTTGCCAAGCGCAAGGTCTCGGCTGTCCACAACCCCTGCTCCAACCTGAAGCTCGCCTCCGGCTGCGCGCGCGTGACGGATATGATCAAGGCGGGCATGAACGTCTGCCTCGGGACCGACTCCAACGCATCGAACAACAAGCTCGACCTGCTGGAGGAGGTGCGCGCCGCCACCTATATGGCAAAGGGCAGGAGCCTTGACCCGACGGAGCTTCCCGCGCAGGCCGCGCTGATGATGGCGACCGTCTGCGGCGCGAAGGCGCAGAGACGGCAGGTGCAGTGCGGCATGGTCAAGGTCGGCATGGACGCGGATCTGATCCTGCTGGACTTCACGCAGCCGCACCTGATGCCCTGCCACAATGTGATGAGCCACCTTGCCTATGCAGCCGGCGGTCATGACGTGGTCATGACGATGGTGCGCGGCAAGATCCTCTACGCGGCCGGCGAATACAAGACCATCGATCTTGCCGCCGTTGTCCGCGAAATGTCCGATTATGTGATGCCGAAGCTGTTCGGCCGGAAGGAAGGGTGCGCGTGAAAAAGCAAAACTATCTGACCGGCGCGGCGATCCTCTCGCTCTCTACGATCGTCGTCAAGGTCATCGGTATGCTCTATAAGCTGCCGCTCAACGGGATCATTGATTCACAGGGCTTTGCCTACTTTAATAAAGCCTATGCGATCTATACCGTTCTGCTCGTGATCTCCACGACGGGTCTTCCCGTCGCCATGAGCCGCATGGTCTCCGAGGCGCAGGCGAAAGACAACGGGCGGCAGATGCAGCGCATCTTCCGCACCGCGATGACGGCCTACCTCATCATCGGCTTCTTCGGCACGGGCGTGATGATGCTCCTGCCGAAGTGGCTTGCGGGCAGCGTGATGAAGATGCCCAACGCGTGGTATTCCATCTTCGCGCTCGGCCCCGCCGTGCTCTGCATTTGCGTCGCTTCCGCCTGCCGCGGTTATTTCCAAGGGCAGGGCGACATGACGCCCACGGCGGTCAGCCAAGTCATCGAGGCGCTCGGAAAGCTCCTGCTCGGCCTCGGCTTTGCGTGGTTCGTCAAGCGGCAGACCGGCGACCTCGCCCTTGCCTCCGGTGCTTCCATCGCCGGTATCAGCATCGGCGCGGCGCTCTCTGCGCTCTATGTCTATGTGAAGTATCGCCGCAACCGGCACGCGATCGAGCGGCGCGGCGGAACGGCGCTGTCTTACAAGAAGACCGCCAAGCAGCTGCTTGCCATTGCGGTGCCCATCACGCTGGGCGCGGCGGGCTTGCAGCTGATCAACCTGATCGACGAGATCATGGTCACGCGCCGCCTGCTTCAGGCCGCCGAGGCGACCGCCGGGGGCGCGGCGACGTGGATGGGACGGATGCTCACCATGGCGCGCGACAGCATTGCCGCAAAGAGCGGCGTTGCCCTCTGGGAGGACATCAAGCAGACGGCCGTCGAGAACCAGAGCGGCGTCTATGCGTTCTGTCAGACGATCTTTAACTTCCCCACGGCGTTCTTCCCCTGCATCACCGCCGCGATCATCCCCGCCATCACCGCGCACCTGACGCGCGGCGACGAGCGCAGCGTCAAACTGGTGCAGGATTCCTCCCTGCGCCTGACCGGACTGATCGCGTGGCCCTGCATGGCGGGACTGTTTGCGCTGGCAGAGCCGATCATGATCCTGCTGGGACGCTACGGCGACAGCCGCGAGCAGATGGCGGGCGTCCTGCTTGCCCTGCTTGCGCCCACCGTATTTATCAACGGCATCACCACGGTGACGACCGCCGTCATGCAGGCGCACAACCGCCCGTGGCTGCCCATGGTCAATATGCTCATCGGCGGCGTGGTCAAGGTCGTGGTCAATTATATCCTTGTCGGCAATCCGGAGGTCGGCATCCTCGGCGCGCCGCTGGGAACGCTTGCCTGCTTCACCGTTTACATGGTGCTCAATATCTTCACCATGCGCCGCGTGCTGGAGGAACCGCCGAAGATCCTGCCCTCCGTCTGGAAGAGCGGCGTTGCCGCCGTCGTGATGGGCATTGCCGCCTTCGGCGCTTACCGGCTTGCCGGTATGTTCGTCGCAAGCGTCACGCTCTGCACGCTCTTTGCCATCGGCATTGCCGTCATCGTGTATCTGTTACTGGTCATTGCCCTCAAGGCGATCACCTATGACGACTGCCTGCTTCTGCCAAAAGGAGAAAAAATCGCGGAAATTCTGAAAATCCACTGAAATTTCCTAAATTTTAACTTGCGTATTTAGCCTTTGTGTGGTAAATTTTATTAGCAGAGCAAATGCGCCGGAGGGAGAAGGAGAGCTCTCCGCCGCCGCGCTGAAGAAAGAAAAAGTTTAATTTTGAAAGAGGTATCATCATGAACAAAACCGAACTCATTGCTGAGGTCGCCGAGAAGGCCGGCCTTTCCAAGAAGGACGCCGAGAAGGCTCTGACCGCTGTTGTCGATTCCATCACTGCCGCCGTCGTGAAGGGCGAGAAGGTTCAGCTCGTTGGCTTTGGCACGTTTGAGGCGAAGTGCCGCGAGGCGCGCATGGGCCGCAACCCCAAGACCAAGGAGACCATCGAGATCCCCGCTACTCGTGTTCCCACCTTCAAGGCCGGCAAGGCTCTGAAGGACGCCGTAAAATAATTGCTGAACGGGGCCGGTGCTACGGCCCCGTTTTCCGCTCAAAAAGGAGCATTGCCCATGCGTCTGGACAAATATTTGAAAGTCTCCCGCCTCATCAAGCGGCGCACCGTCGCAAACGAGGCGTGTGACAATACCCGCGTTACCGTAAACGGCAGACCCGCCAAGGCGTCTTACGACGTCAAAGTGGGCGACCGCATTGCCATCGCCTTCGGCAGCCGTGTGCTGACGGTGGAGGTGCTGGCGGTCGCGGAGGCCGTCCGCAAGGACGATGCCGCCGCAATGTACCGTGAGGTAAGCGACTGACATTTTTTTAGGAGGCTGCTATCATGGCTGCTAAGATCGAAAAAACCACCATCATCGGCGATGTGCTCGACATCGCGCCGGAAACCGCCCCGCTGTTCTTCGCGATCGGGATGCACTGCCTTGGCTGCCCCGCGTCGCGCGGCGAGACCGTGGAAGAGGCTTGCATGGTACACGGCGTTGATCCCGACGCTTTCCTTGCGCAGATCAACCGTTTTCTGGAAGCCAACGAAGAGAACAAGAAGGATTGACGGTTCGACGGGCAGGGCGGTGCGTCCTGCCCGCGTGCTTTCCAAGGTGCTATGAAATTATCAAAACGACTTGCCTGCTGCGCGGAGCTTGTGCCGGCGGGCGCACGCGTTGCCGACGTCGGCTGTGACCACGGTTACCTGAGCATTCTGCTTGCGCAGCGGGGGCACGCCGTGCAGGCGTGCGACCTGCGGGAAAAGCCGCTGCGCAAGGCGCAGCGCAACGCGGCGCTCTGCGGCGTTGCGGAGAAGATCCGCTTCTGCCTTGCAGACGGGCTGGATGCCATCGCGCCGGAGAGCGTCGATGCCGTAATCTGCGCCGGAATGGGCGGCGACCTGATCGCCCAGATCCTTGCGCGTGCGCCGTGGCTGCGCGATGCGCGCTATACCCTCATCCTCCAGCCGCAGTCCTCCGGCAACGACCTGCGCCGTGCGCTTGGCGCCATGGGCTTCGGCACGCGGCGCGAGCTTCTGGTGCGCGACGGCGGATTTCTCTACAATGTCCTGCTGGTGCGCTTCGGCGGGGCGGTGCCGCTCACGCCCGGGCAGGAGTACTGCCCGCCGCTGCTGCTGCAAGATCCGCTGCTGCTGCCCTATTTGGAGCGTCTGGAGCGTTCGCTTGCGTTGACCGTCGCCGGTATCGAGCGCGCGCAGACGCCGAGCGACCGCCTGCCTTACTATACCGCCGCGTGCAACGAGATCCGCGTGCTGCTTGAAAAGGAGAGAGCCAATGCCGACCGTACATGAGATCTATACGTACCTGCAAACCGTAGCGCCGGAGTATATGGCGATGCAATGGGATCACATCGGGCTGCTGTGCGGCAGGGGCGACCGCGAGGTGCGCCGCCTTCTGGTGGCGCTTGACCCGTTTATGGACGTCTGCCGCGAGGCAAAGGAGCTGAATTGTGAGCTGCTTGTCACGCATCATCCCGCCATCTGGGACTTAAAAGAGGTCAGCGACGCGACGCAGGCGGGGCGCTGCCTGCTGTATCTGATCGAAAACGGCATTTCCGCCGTCAACGCGCATACCAATCTGGACTGCGCGCCGGACGGCGTGAACGACTGCCTTGCGCGCACGCTCGGCCTGACTGCGGTCGAGGTGCTGCACCCCGACGGAACGGACGCGGCGGGCAGACCCTACGGGCTGCTGCGTGTCGGCGCAGCCGAGCCGACCGAACCGGCCGCCTTCGTCCGGCACGTCAAGCAGACGCTGGGCTGCGCGGGTGTGCGCTATGTCGCCGGTACGCGGTCGGTGTGCCGCGTGGCGGTCGGCGGGGGTGCCTGCGCAGGTCAGCTTGCCGAGGTGATACGCGCGGGCTGCGACGCCTTCGTCACGGCCGACTGCAAATACAACGACTTTGCCGACGCATACGATCTCGGCCTGACGCTGGTGGATGCCGGCCACTTCCAGACGGAAAACCCCGTGTGCGACGTGCTTGTCGAGCGTCTGCGCGCCGCCTTCCCGCAAATCGAGGTTTTCCGCTCAAAAGCGAATAAAGACCATATAAAATTTGCGTAAGCGGTTGTTTTTTCCAAAACGATATGCTAAAATGAGCGTTGGAAATCTAATCGAAAGGGAAGATATGTATGTCCGGACATTCCAAGTGGCATAACATTCAAAAGACCAAGGGGGCGCAGGACGCCAAGCGCGCCGCGACCTTTACCAAGATCGCAAAGGAAATGTACGTTGCGGTCAAAGAGGGCGGCGGCTCTGCCGACCCGAACTATAACTCGCGCCTTGCCACGGTCATCATGAAGGCCAAGGCGGCAAATATGCCGAACGATAACATCAAGCGTGTGCTGGAAAAGGCGGCCTCCGCAGGCAGCGGCGACGCGTATGAAGCCATCACCTATGAGGGCTACGGCCCTGCCGGTATCGCCGTCATCGTCGAGACGATGACCGACAACCGCAACCGTACCGCGGGCAATATGCGCCACCATTTTGACAAATACGGCGGCAAGCTGGGCGCAAACGGCTGCGTCAGCTGGAACTTCTCGAAGAAGGGCGTGCTCGTCATCGACAACGAGGACGGCGACTACGAAGAAGACAATGTGATGATGGACGCGATGGACTGCGGCGCGGACGACTTCGAGGCGGAAGACGACTGCTTCACCATCTACACCGTTCCGGAAGACTTCAACGCCGTTGCCGATGGCCTGACCAAGAAGGGCTATTCCTTCGTCTCCGCGCAGATCGAGATGGTACCCGGCGAATACAAGAGCCTCGACAATCCCGACGACATCGCCAACATGGAAAAGATGCTCGACATCTTCGACGATGACGACGACGTGCAGAACGTCTGGCACAACTGGGATCGCGACTGAAGAAAACAGCAAAAGAGCGCACCGCTTTCGAAAAAGGCGGTGCGCTCTTTGAAGTGTGGGATCATTTCCGGAACAGGCGGTTGAGGATCAGGACGAAGACGATCATGATGAGGATCACCACGAAGATGCTGCCCCAGCCGATGCCTATCAGCTCCAGGGCTTCTGCGGTCGTAGCCGGACGGTCGGCAATGTGCATAACGGATTGTAGCATGAGAAAGCCCTCCTTAACCGATCCGGTAGACAAGGCTCATGATAAGCCCGCCCGCGATGACCGAGGCGATCTGACCGGAGACATTGACGGCGACGGTGTGCATCAGGAGGAAGTTCTGCGGGTCCTCCTTCAGACCCATCTTGTGCACGACGCGCGAAGACATCGGGAAGGCGGAGATACCGGCCGCGCCGATCATCGGGTTGAGCTTCTTGCCCTTCGGAAGGAAGAGATTCAGGAGCTTTGCCACCAGCACGCCGCCTGCCGTGTCGAAGATAAAGGCGACAAGACCCAGCCCCATGATGAGCAGTGTTTCCTTCTTGAGAAACTGCTCCGCGCCCATGTTGGCGGCGATGGAGATGCCGAGGAAGAGCGTGATGAGATTGGCCAGCACCTTTTGCGCCGTCTCCGACAGGGAGCCGAGCACGCCGCACTCGCGGATGAGGTTGCCGAACATCAAAAAGCCTACCAGCGCGACCGCCTTCGGGGCGAACAGACCGGTGATCAGCGTGATGAGAACGGGGAAAAGGATGCGCGTGGTCTTGCTGACCGCCTGCGGCTGATAGGGCATGGCGATGCGCCGCTCATGCTTTGTCGTCAGCAGACGGATGACCGGCGGCTGCACGATCGGCACCAGCGCCATATAGGAGTAGGCGGCCACGGTGATCGCGCCGATGTAGCCGCTGTGCAGCGCGTTTGCCACAACGATGGACGTCGGGCCGTCCGCCGCGCCGATGATGGCGATGGAGGCGGCGTCGCGGATGTCAAAGCCGCACAGGCTCGCAATGTAAAAGGTGAAGAAAATACCGAACTGCGCGGCCGCGCCGAAGATCATCAGCTTGGGGTTGGACAGCAGCGGGCCGAAGTCGATCATCGCGCCGATGCCGATGAAGAGCACAAGCGGGAACAGCTCGTTTGCGATGCCCTTTTCATAGAGCAGTTCGATGACGCCGAGCTCCGCGCCCGGCAGGTTCATCAGGATCGCGCCGAAGCCCATGGGCAGCAGCAGCGACGGTTCCATGTCCCTGCAGATGGCAAGATAGATCAGCAGCCCGCCGATGAGCCACATGACCGCCTGCTGCCAGGTCACGTTCGAAAGGTTTTGAAACAGTTCTTCCATAGTCCCTCCCAAAAGAATGCAAATGCTCCTCCATTATACGGACCCTTGCACCGATTTGCAAGTAAAATTCCTGCAAAAAAGCTGCCTCGCTGAGAGGCAGCTTTTTTGATGATTGTTACACTAAGCGGGAACCGGCGGGCACGTCGTCCGGCAGCATCAGCAGCTTCAGACTTTCGCCGCGCTCGGCGGACAACAGCATCCCGCAGCTTTCCTGCCCCAGCATCTTGCGCGGCGGCAGGTTGGTCACGGCGACAAGGGTCTTGCCGAGCAGCTGCTCGGGCTTGTAGTACTTGGCGATGCCGGAGAGGATCTGGCGCGGCTTGTCGGTGCCGTCGTTGAGCGTGAACTTCAGCAGCTTTTCGGACTTCTTCACGCTCTCGCACGCCAGCACCTTGACCACCGTCATCTCGACCTTGCAGAAATCGTCGAAGCTCACCGGCGGCAGCGGCTCGGGCAGCGGGTCTTCCTTCGGCTCCTCCGGACGCGCGGTCAGCGCGTCGAGCGCCTCCAGCTCCTTCTGCGCGTCGATGCGCGGGAAGAGGACGGAGCCGGAGCACACCGCGACCGACGGCGACAGAACGCCGAAGCGGCACAGGCTGTCCCAGTCGGCCCCCTGCGCGCCCACTCGCCGCAGGATCTCCGCCGCCGTTTCCGGCATGAAGGGCAGCAGCAGCCCCGCGCAGATGCGCACGGTCTCCAACAGATGGTACAGCACGGCGGCCAGACGCGCGCGGTTGGCCGGATCCTTGGCAAGGATCCACGGAGCCGTTTCGTCGATGTATTTGTTCGCACGGGAGACCACGGCGAAGATCTCGCTCAGCGCGTTCTGGAAGGCGTACTTTTCCATCTGCGCCTCATAGCGCTCGTGGAGCGTTGTGGCGAGCGTGACCAGATCCTTGTCCTGCGCGGCGTTGTAGAACTGATCCGCCTCCAGCTTGCCGCCGAAGTACTTCTCGACCATGGCGACCGTGCGCGAGACAAGGTTCCCGAGATCGTTTGCAAGGTCGGTGTTGATGCACTGGATGAGCAGCTCGTTGGAGAAATTGCCGTCGGAGCCGAAGGGGAAGGTGCGCAGCAGGAAGAAGCGCAGCGCGTCGGCGCTGTAGCGCTCGGCGAGCAGGTAGGGATCGACGACGTTGCCCTTGGATTTGGACATTTTGCCGCCGTCAAGGAGCAGCCAGCCGTGGCCGTAGACCTTCTTCGGCAGCTCCATGCCCATGCTCATGAGCATGGCGGGCCAGATGATCGAATGGAAACGGACGATCTCCTTGCCGACGAAATGCACGTCTGCCGGCCAGTATTTCTTAAAATCATCGTAGCGGTCGTTCATGAAGCCCAGCGCGGTGGTGTAGTTAAACAGGGCATCGACCCACACATAGACTACATGGCCGGGGTCGAAGTCGACCGGCACGCCCCATGTGAAGCTCGTGCGCGACACGCACAGGTCTTCCAGACCAGCGTCGATGAAGTTGTTGACCATCTCGTTGACGCGGCTGCGCGGCTCCAGAAAATCCGTCTCCAGCAGCAGCTTGCGCACCGGCTCCGCGTACTTTGAAAGGCGGAAGAAATAGGCCTCCTCTTCGGCGGGCTCGCACGGTCTGCCGCAGTCGGGGCACTTGCCGTCCTTGAGCTGGCTCTCCGTCCAGAACGACTCGCACGGCGTGCAGTACATTCCCTTGTAGGAGCCTTTGTAGATGTCGCCCTTTTCGTACATCGCCTTGAAGATCTTCTGGATCGCGGCGACGTGATAGTCGTCCGTGGTGCGGATGAAGCGGTCGTAGGAGATGTTCATCAGCTTCCAGAGATCCAGAACGCCTTTTTCGCCCGTGACGATCCGGTCGACAAAGGCCTGCGGCGTGACGCCGGCCGCCTTGGCGCGGTCCTCGATCTTCTGACCGTGCTCGTCCGTTCCGGTCAGGAACATCACGTCGTATCCGCGCAGACGCTTATAGCGCGCCATGGCGTCGGCCGCCACGGTGCAGTAGGTGTGGCCGATGTGCAGCTTGTCCGAGGGGTAGTAGATCGGTGTGGTAATGTAGAATTTCTTGTTCATGTATATTCTCCTTGTCGGTTTGCTATCATAGAGGAAACGCTACGCGCGCCGGTTCAGGCGCCATTGCACCAGCAGGACAATCAGTGCGCCGGTCAGTGCGCCCGCCATATCCAGAAGCACGTCCCATACGCTGCCGTGGCGGCCGGGGACGAAATACTGGATCGTCTCGTCCAGCGCGGCGAAGGGGAGCACCGTCAAAAGCGGGAAGGGAAGCGCACGGCGGTGACGGCGCGACCAAAGCACCGCATGCAGACCGCCCAGCACGCCGTAGAGGACGAAGTGCGCCAGCTTGCGCAGCAGGGTATGCGTAAGAAAGGGGAAAACGACGCCAAGAAGCACCAGCACGGCGTAGCTCTCCGCAGCGCTCTCCGTTGCCGGCAGACTCCCCTGCACAAGAATGAAAGCGTGCAGAAAAAGCGTGATTAGGAACAAAAGGCGGAGCGACCGCTTTTTCATGTTTACATCCATCCCGTTTCGTGTTACAATGATACACGGGTATTATACCACAGAATATGGAAAAAGCAAGGAGGACGTGATGAAACGTCTGTGTTTGATGTTGGCACTTTTGTGCCTGCTGCTGTGCGCCTGCGACAGGAAGACCGTAGGCTCCAAGGCGACCGAAGCGCCCACGACCACCGAAGCACCCGCTTCCGAACCCGTCCCCACCGAGTCCGCCGCGCCCGCGACCACGCTGCCGCCCGTCACCGAGCCGTCGATGGCGGAAAACGCCGCCTTTGCGCCCTATGCGCGCGACGGCGCGCTTGCCGTTCTGGTCAATGAGCCGTTTGAGGCGCCGCTCGCCGAGACGGAGGTCTGGATCGAGGGCGAATATGAGCGGATGTATATCATTCCCCGATACGTCGGAAGTTATGTAAACCTATACGGCGTCATCTGGTCGGAGGACGGCAGCTACACCTATACCGACAAGGCGGTCAAGTCCACCCTCGCGGCAGACGGCTGCATCATCTACAGCGCCATGACGCGGCCGGAGGGCGCGCCGATGTGGTACATCGAGGTCGTCGCGCCGAACGGAGAGAGCGCAAGCTATTTCCTGACCTATGACGGAAGGGACGGCACGCCGCCGTTGGAGTATCTGACCGTGGCCGAGGGCTGAAGGAGGAACCATGAAACAACGAACCGTAACGTGGAGCCTGCTGCTGACGGCGCTCTTTGTCTCCGTTATCGGAGGCTGCCTGCGCGCCGTCCAGCTCCGGCAGGAGCTGAATGCCGACGGCAGTCTGGCGCAGGGCAGCTTTTTGCACTATGTCCTCGCGGGGCTGACGGCCGTCTTCCTTCTGGCCGCCGCGCTGCTGACCCATGCGCTGACCAAGCAGCGCGGGACGGACGATTATTTTGTCAATGCCGCGCCCGATTCCTATCGCGGACGGGCGGAGCTTCTGCCGCACGCCTTCCAGCTTCTGGCCGCCGCGCTGCTGCTGTTGGGCAGCTTCCTTCTGTGGCGGCAGGGGGTGCAGCCGCTCAATAGCTATGCCACGAAATCGCCGCGCGCCGCGCGCGTGATGGCGGCGCTGCTGCCCCCGCTGGGCATGGTGGCGGCTTGCTGCATCGGTGCTTTCGCGCTGCGCTGCCTGCAAGCGCGCCGTTCCACGCCGCTGCTGTATATGACGGCCAGCCTCTACCTGATCCTGCGCCTGATCGTGTGCTTCCAGGAGTGGAACGCCGACCCGTCTATCCATGACTACTGCTTTAAGCTGCTGGCCGCCATCTGCGATATGCTGGCCGCCTTCCAGCTTGCGGGCTTCGGCTTTGACCGCGGCAAGCGCCGCATCACGCTGTTTTGGACACTTGGCGCGGTCTTCTTCGGTGCGCTCACGATCCCCGACGCGCTGAACGACCCGCCCGAGCTTTGCATCGCCGCGGCGCTGCTGCTCTCCATGCTGACAAGCAGTGTGCAGCTTCTGTTCGGCGAGGTTCGGCGCACGGAGGAGGTCAAAGAATAAACCGCCGCTGCGGCAGGGGCGTCCCGAACAGGGCGTGCCGCAGCTGCCCCTCCAGCGGGATGGCGATGCCGCACAGGACGAACCAGAGCAGGGAGAAGGGCAGGCAGATCTGCCCGAGCACGTTCATCGGCGCGTCGGAATAGTCCCATACGCCCATGTGCCAGACCTGATTGACCAGCAGTCCCATAAGAAACTCAAGGGTCGTCACGATCACCGTCCCGAGGAGCATGTGCCACAGCAGGGGAAGACCTCTTCCCGCCTCGCACACGCACAGGACGCACAGACCGCCGAGCACGAACATACTGCCGTGCGTCCAGCCGCGCCAGAGCAGCTCCACGGTGCAGTAGAACATACCGCCGATGTAAAAAACGACGGCATTTCGCCAGATTTTCATAAAAGCGCCTCCTTGATCGTAAGATAACAGGAGTATAGCCGAAACGGGCGGCGGTCAACCGAAAAAAAGAAAAAAAGGGCTTGACAAAGGTAGACGCCTTGGGTATAATACGAATGCTGTTTTTAGCCCCTATGGCGGCATAGCTCAGTTGGTAGAGCATTCGGTTCATACCCGGAGTGTCATCTGTTCGAGTCAGATTGCCGCTACCAGGCCCGTTGGTCAAGTGGTTAAGACACCGCCCTTTCACGGCGGTAACATGGGTTCGAGTCCCGTACGGGTCACCATGAAAAAGGCCTCTTTTGTCGGAAGACAAAAGAGGCCTTTTTCAATGATATCCGTTCCTGTCGGAACGGGTGATATACCTTCGGTATGATGGCCGCCTTCGGCGGGTGAGATATGCCTTCGGCATATGGAGGAACGGATATTATATCATGCTTGCCCCGCAAGCATCTCATACGGCAGCGCCGTATATCATATCGCGCCAGCGATAAATCATTCAGAGCGGCGCGATAATCCAACAGAAATGAGGGTACGTTTTATGACAGAAAACAAATTGGTCGAGCTGTCTTTTGCTTTTGGGGTTGCCGTTGTGAATCTTGTGGACGGCGTTACGGTGCCGAAAAGCTCCTATATGACAGACCAGCTCGCAAGAGCGGGGACGTCGGTCGGTGCAAACATTCACGAGGCGCAGTACGCACAGAGCAAGAGGGACTTTGTCGCAAAGCTGGAGATTGCGCTGAAGGAGGCCAACGAAACGAGTTATTGGCTAAAACTGATGCATGAGACAGGGAGGATCGACACCCCGACGTACCGATCCACAGAGAAATTGTGCGGTAATATCCGCCGCTTGTTGATCGCGTCTTGCAAGACCGCAAAACTGGGTCACGAAGGGGCGAATCGCCACGATACAGACGCATGACCCTTTTGCATATTCATGCGCATGACCTGTCGTAATGCCTCTCCGCGTTCGCTCATGCCGAATATCGGCCGGAATCAATGCGTATTTTTGCGTTTTTTCAAAATTCTCCTTGCATTTCCGCCTGAACCATATTATAATTGAGTTACAAATCAATCGACGGTACGAAACGGAGGCGTGCGTATGACGAGAAGATACGACAGCGAGGGGGCAAGGCGGCGTATTTTATCCGCCTGCGTTCGCCTGTTCATTGAAAAAGGCTACACCAACACCAAGATGACGGAGATCATCGGCGCGGCCGATGTCTCGGCCAGCACGTTTCATAACATTTTCCAGACGAAGGACGGCGTTTTGGAGGAGCTGACGGACGTCATGTTCGAAAATCAGTTCGGTATTGCCCGCAGCATCGTCGGGCAGGACGCGCCGCCGGTGCTGCTCTACGCAGTGGAGACGGCCATTCAGATGACGCTGACGGAGCGCAACGAGAACCTGCGCGAGATCTACGTTGAGGCCTATACCCAGCCGCGCATTATGGAGCAGATCCACCGGCAGACCTCTGCCGTGCTGCACGGCATTTTCGGCGCTTACCTCCCCGGGAGCACCGAGAGCGATTTTTACGAGCTGGAGATCGGCACGGCGGGCATGATGCGCGGCTATATGGCTCGACCCTGCGACATTTACTTCACGCTTGCCCACAAGCTCGAGCGCTTTTTGCGCATGAGCCTGAGCGCTTACAGTGTCCCGAAACCGGAGCAGGACGAGGTCATCGCCTCGGTGCTGGCGCTGGACATCTGTGCCATTGCCGATCGGGTGATGCAGCAGCTCTTTGCAGTGCTCGCCATGAAGTTCGACTTCACGCTGACCACGGAACAGAAACCGTAAAGTCCGCAGCCGCCGAGCCGGTTTTGCTCCCTTGAGGAAACCGCGTGCAGGGGCGCGGCGCAATAGGGACAGGTTTCCGAACACGGCAGGAGCTTGACTTACAAACGAACGTGTGGTTTACCGCACCTCTGTGCGGCGACGTCCGCGGGTTCGTTTGCCTTTGAAACCGTTTTCGGGCGCTTTCGGACGGCTTCGACAGGCAGCGAGAGGCTTTCCGTCCATTCTTGTATAATCTTACAAAAACAGTAATTTAAAGCACTAAAATTTTTGAAAAAAAACTTCCGCTCGGATATTGACATTTTTCCTTGAAGTTCCTAAAATATCCGTAAGTATACCACTATACTTTCCGCGCCTTGAGGGAGGGTTGCGGATCCCCTGCCATCCCTAATAATTATGAAAAGGAGACGAAACATGAAACACTTCAAACGTGCGCTTGCGATCCTGCTGACGCTGGTCATGGTTCTGTCCTGCGTGGGCGTTGCCTCCGCCGGTCTGGAAAAGACCCGTATCGACGAGATCAGTGCAGGCAAGCCGGAAGAGCTTAAGGGCTTCAAGAGCGAGTCCTTCAGCAAGAACATCAATCAGTATAAGGACGAAGATGTCGTCCGTGCCATTGTTGTTCTGAAGGCGGCTCCGGCTGCCGATCTGGCACAGAGAGGCTCTTCCGAAGAAAAGGCTGTCCGCGCCAAGGTTCAGGCAGGGCAGGAAGAGGTTCGCAAGGCGATGAGCGGCATTTCCTACACGCCGGTCTACACCTTCGACACCCTGCTCAACGGCTTTAGCTGCGACGTGGCCTACGGCGATCTGGAGAAGCTCGCGGCGATCGACGGCGTGGACGCCGTTTATGTCGCCAACCACTATGCAAGCCCCGTGATGACTGCGGCCGAGGACACCAAGATGGCCTCCTCCAACGCCATCTTCACCGGCATTGACGACGTCCTGTCCGAGATCGGTGCGGACGGCACCGGCAAGGTCATCGCCGTGCTGGATACCGGCCTGAACGTCAACCACGAGGCCTTTGCGGATGCCGACGGCAACTGCGCCAAGTACGGCAGACTGACCAAGGCGGATCTCGCCGCGGCCGTTGCGCCCGGCGTCTACGTCAGCGCAAAGATCCCGTTTGCCTATGACTACGCCGAGGGCGACGCCGACGTGACCGACTATCAGGGTCACGGCACCCACGTTTCCGGCATCGCTACCGGCTGCACCTACGACGCGGAGAAAGACGAGTACACCTTCCTCGGCTCCGCCTCCGGCGCGCAGCTGGTCTCCATGAAGATCTTCAAGGACGAGGGCGGCGGCACCTCCGACGACATCTACTTCTACGCTCTGGAAGATGCTTACCGTCTCGGCGTGGACACCATCAATATGTCCATCGGCGCGCAGAACGGCTTTACTTATGACGCTTCGCTTGAGACCGAGGTCTTCGGCAACATCTACAAGCGTCTGGAGAACGCCGGCATCATCACCTGCGTGGCGGGCGGCAACGAGTATTCCATGGCGGAGAATTCCTCTGTCGGTTACATCGGACCGGAATATCAGGACTACGGCGTCGTCGGCTCTCCGGCCACCTATGAGGGCAACACCTCCGTCGCCTCCATCGAGAACTATATGTATCCGGACTATGTTCTCACCGTGGGCGGCAAGAACT
>USIH01000017.1 GCA_900554705.1 uncultured Eubacteriales bacterium | reverse complement strand
CAGCTACAAGCCGCGCAGGCGCTCGGAATGCGCATGGTCTGCTCGCGCGGCAGCATGGATCTTTCGGTAAAAGACGGCGGCCTGCCGCCGGACAGCGTGGTGCAAAACGTCGACGCGATCTTAAAAGACAGCGAACGCGTCATCTCGCGCCACCACGATCCTTCGTTCGGCTCCATGCATCAGGTCGTTCTTGCGCCCTGCTCTCCCTTCTCCGTTTCAGCGGAGCTGCTGCGGCAGAGTGCACTTCTGGCGCGCCAATACGGCGTCCGCCTGCACACACACCTTTGCGAAACGAAGGACGAGGAGCGCTACACGCTCGAGCGCTGCGGGATGCGTCCGCTTGCCTATATGCAGCGCCTCGGCTGGGTCGGTTCCGACGTCTGGTACGCGCACGGCATCCATTTTAACGACGAAGAGCTGCGGCTGCTCGCACAGACCGGCACGGGCATCGCGCATTGCCCCGTCTCCAACATGAAGCTCTCCTCCGGCATCGCCCGCATTCCAGAAATGCTGAAGCTGGGCGTACACGTCGGCCTTGCGGTCGACGGCTCCGCCTCGCAGGACGGCTCCGATCTATTGGAGGAGATCCGCATCTGCTACCTGCTGCACCGTCTCAACTCCTCCCATGCCGCCCCCTCCGGCTACGACATTCTGAAAATGGCAACGCGCGGCTCCGCCGCCGTTCTTGGCCGGACGGACATCGGCTCGCTGGAGGTCGGCAAGTGCGCAGACTTCTTCTGCGTTGACCGCAGAAGGATCGAGCTGGTCGGCGCGACCTATGACCCCAAAAACCTCTTCGGCACGGTCGGCCTGCGCGCGCCTGTGGACTACACGGCTGTAAACGGCAAGCTCACCGTCGTAGGCGGCAGCCTCTGCGGGATCGACGAAGCGGCCGTTGCGGAAAAAGCCCGCCGCGTCTGCGACGATTATCTGAATCGGTAATAACGCACGGACGCCGCTCCGCGATGGAGTGGCGTCCGTGCGTTATTTGTTTAAGATGCGCGCGGGCAGCGGACGGTGCACCTTCATTGCACCCTTGGGGCAAAACTCCTGACAACAGAAGCAGCGGATGCACTTGTGCTCGTCGATATGCGGCCGATTCTTCCGCATTTCGATCGCCTTTGCCGGACAAAGGCGGCTGCACAACCCGCAGCCGACGCACTGCGATCTCTTCAGCTTCGGTTCGCAGCGCAGCGCACGCCGCGCAATGTAACTAACCGCGCTGCCGAGCTTCCCGGGCAGCAGCGTCTCAAAGTGCATTCCCGTGCCGCGCTCAATGCGCCGGAAATCCGGCAGGATAAACTGCGCCACGTCACCGCAGACCTCCGGTTCCTCCACCGTCAGGCAGCCGCGCTGTACGGCCGCCTGCAACGTCGGCACCGCCATGGGCGCAAGACCGATGAGCTTTGCGCACACCAGATCGAGCTTGCAGCAGTCGGTTCCTGCCAGCAGCGCGCCCATGTGGCGCGGCGTACCGGCCGTCGGCCCATTGCCCTCCATCGCCTCCACGGCATCGACCAGAAACAGGCGCGGCTTAAAATAGCGGTTCAGATCCAAGAGCATCGACGCGAAGTCCAGCGGGTCGGGAAAGCGGAAGTGATATTCCGGCTTCATCGTCCCGGGCACCGCACCGAAGAGATTTTTGGTCGCGGCGGACAGGCACATCATGCCGTGGCTCTTGAGCTTTGCAAAGCTGATGATCGCGTCGGCCTCATCGAGCCACGCGGTATAGGAAAAGCGGCGCGCCACGTAAGCCTCCGGAAAGACGGCCTCCTTCTGCGAGAAGTTTCGGTTGAGACGGCCGCCCGCTGCTTCCACCGCAGCAAGACCCGTGACGGCATAGACGCGGTTTAATACGGCAGCGTTAAACAGGCTTCCCGGGCTGTCCCCCACGACGACCTCCGCACCGCGCGCGACCAGTGCACGCGTCAGCGCGGCCAGCAGCGCAGGGTGCGTTGTAGCCGCCGTCTCCGGCTTCATCGCCGCGACCAAATTTGCCTTGATCGCGACCTTCATTCCCTTCTTGACCCAGCCGAGGCCGCCAAGCGGGCGCAAGGCCTCCTCTATCGCCCGATCACAGCATGCGTCATCATAGCGCTCGCACCGAACGATCGACACCTCCGTCACTGCCGTCACTCCCTTCTCTGCGCGTCATTTTACCCCGAACAGTGAAAAAAGTCAAAGGAAAAAACCTCATCGGTTCATCTTCGGCTCGTCTGTCCGCTCGAGCAGATAGTCGATGGAGACGCCAAAATAGTCGGCAATGCGGATAAGCATCCGGTAGTCCGCCTCGCGCTCGCCGCTTTCATAGCGGCTGATCGAGTTTTGATTGGTGCCAAGTTCCATTGCCAAGCGAAGCTGCGACAGTCCGCGCTGTTTTCTCAGTTGTTTCAGTCGCATTTTTCACACTCCCCCTTGACAAGAATTATCCCATAATGGTATAATCAATTTATCCCAATTTGGGATTTTTACAAAAAAGGAGAGATCAAAATGTTTTGTCCGAAATGCGGCACCCCCTGCACGGGTCAAGAGCGCTTTTGTTCCAAATGCGGCGCGACCCTGAATTCCTCTGCGGCGGCTTCCACCCCTTCCGGCGACGTTGCCCCCGCAGCAACGAACGCAAAAAAGAACGTGCGTCCTCTGTTTATCATTCTCCCCTGCATTCTGCTCGTTGCCATCGCTCTGACGCTGTTCTTCGCCCTGCGCGGCGGAAGCGGCGGCAGTGAAGAAACCGTCGATCCCTTCCGTGATATTCCGGTTTATGGTGAGCTTGACACTGACAAGGTTGTCGATCTGCTTGGCAGCGGAGTCAAGTTCGAACCGGATTATGGCGAATGGGGTATCCTGTACGAAAACTTCAATTATCTTGGTGTGAAGGGAAATTTGGAGTTCTATGTTAAACCCTCCTCAATATACCCGACTTCATTGCGCTTTTACTACTTTAGCTCCGGCTATACCGAGGATCCCAGTAAATATGAACACGCAACTGAGTACACTGCAACAGAAGCGGAAAAAGAGATCGCTCGCAAGAATTTCGAAAAACTGTCAGACCACTTCACACAGCTTTATGGAGAGCCAAGCTATGATACAGATGATCAGCACCTAAGTTGGTGCAAGGCTGTACATAATATTCGTCATTATACCGAAAAGAAAATAATTACAATTGATTATTACAGTTCATCCGGCTATATTTGTATCGAGTGCAAATCGACAGGCTAACGCGTGCTTCTGCGCTTTTTGGGTTATGATCCCGCCCGTGTCAGAATGATGCCCCGCAGCAGGTCTTTGGCAATCTGCTTAAAAAATCCGTTAGAATTTTGTAGAATTTAGCAAACGAAAAAGCCTTGCAAGCGCAAGGCTTTTTCGGTATAATGGTAGTGTAATTGAAGATTGATAGCTGTAACGAAGTGCTTCGCGCACGGGCTGACGACTATCACTCAGGTTTGCTTGAGTGGAGATGCGGAACGAAGGTTCGCATCCCCATTTTTATTTTACTTAGGAGGTCAGGCCATGTACATTCTTGCAAACGGTAAACTCATCACGAGAAGCGCGCTTCTCCCCTATCTGCCCGACGGTGGCGTCGTCATCGACGGCACGACGATCAAGGAAGTCGGCAAAACCGCCGATCTGAAGGCAAAGTACCCCGACGCGGAGTTCATCGACGCCAAGGGCGGCGTCATCATGCCCGCCCTCATCAACGCCCACACGCATATCTACTCGGCGCTTGCCCGCGGTCTTTCCATCAAGGGCAACAACCCGACGAATTTCTTCGAAGTGCTCGACGGCACATGGTGGGCGATTGACCGCAAGCTGACGCGCAAGGGCACCCGCGCCTCCGCAGACGCGCTGTATATCGACTGCATCAAGCAGGGCGTTACCACCATTTTTGATCACCACGCCTCCTTCTGCGAGATCCCCGGCTCCCTCTTTGAGATCGCCGACTCGGCAAAGAAGTTCGGCATCCGCTCCTGCCTGTGCTACGAGGTCTCCGACCGCGACGGCGAGGAAAAGAGCATTCAGGCCGTGAAGGAAAACGCCGACTGGATCACCGAATGCGAGCGCCGCAAGGATCCGATGCTCGCGGCGATGTTCGGCGGCCACGCGCTGTTTACCATCTCCGACAAGACCTTTGACCGCATGGTCGAGGCGAACAACGGCCGCACGGGCTATCACATCCATGTCTCCGAGGGCATGAACGACGTGTACGACTCTTTGCAGAACTATGGCCGCCGCCCCGTGCAGCGCCTGATGGATCACGGCATTCTGGGCGAGAAGACCATTCTGGGGCACTGCATCCATGTCAATTCCGCCGAGATCGAGATCATCAAAAACACCGGCACGATGGTCGTGAACAATCCGGAGTCCAACATGGGCAACGCCGTCGGCACCTGTCCGGTGCTCCCGCTCTACAAGGCGGGCATCCTGCTGGGCATGGGCACCGACGCCTACACAAACGATATGCTCGAGTCCATCAAGGTCGCCCTGTGCGCGCAGCGCCAGAACGCCTGCCTGCCGAACGTCGGCTGGTGCGAAGTTACGGATATGCTCTTTAAGAACAACGCACTCATCGGCGAGAAGTACTTCCCGAACAAGCTGGGCGTGCTGGAAGCGGGCGCTGCCGCCGACGTGATCGTCATGGACTACAAGCCCTTCACCCCCTTCTCCGCCGCCAACATCGACGGCCACATGATCTTCGGCATGACGGGGCGTCAGTGCCAGACCACGATCGCAAACGGCAAGCTGCTGATGAAGGATCGTGAGCTGATCGGCATCGACGAGGAAGCGGAAAACGCGCACATCCTCGAAGAGGCAAAGAAGCTCTGGGGCGATCTGAACCATTGCAGCTACAACGCCGACGGCGAATGCTGAGCCTTAAAAACAACTTAGGAGGTCACTTCCATGTCTGAAAAAATGTATCCCATTCCCTTCCGTTCCCTGATGAACTGGATGGTCACAGAATACGCCCGCGAGGGTGAGCTTTTCGGCGTGCACCGTCCCTATATTGCAAAGGGCAAGAAGCTGCCGATCTTCGGCGAGCAGATCGAAACGCCTTTTGGCCCCGCCGCAGGCCCGAACAGCCAGCTTGCGCAGAACATCATCGCCTCCTATATGGCAGGCGCGCGCTTCTTCGAGGTGAAGACCGTACAGAAGATGGACGGCGAGGATCTGGCGCGCTGCGTGCCGCGTCCCTGCATCCTTGCAAACGACGAGGGCTACAATCAGGAGTGGTCGACCGAGCTGACCGTGCCGCAGGCACAGGACGAGTATATCAAGGCTTGGTGCGCGCTGAAAGTCCTCTCCAAGGTCTATGGTCTGGGCGACCCTGACGGTTTTGTCATCAATATGTCCGTCGGCTACGATCTGGAAGGCATCAAGGGTGAGAAGATCAACGCCTACATTGAAAATATGAAGGACGCGTCCGCTACGCCGCAGTTTAACGAGTGCAAGGCCGTGCTCAAGGAGTTCTTCCCCGAGCAGGCCGCGTTTATCGACACGATCTCTCCGCACGTTTCCCTCTCCGTCACCCTCTCGACGCTGCACGGCTGCCCGCCCGACGAGATCGAGCGCATCGCCACCTACCTGATCAGCGAAAAGAAGCTCAACACCTTCGTCAAGTGCAACCCGACCATCCTCGGCTACCGCACCGCGCGCTCCATCCTCGACTCCATGGGCTATGACTACATCGTCTTCGACGAGCACCACTTCAACGAAGACCTGCAATGGGCAGACGCCGTTCCGATGTTCGAGCGTTTGCAGGCGCTGGCCGACAAAACGGGTGTCGAGTTCGGTCTGAAGCTCTCGAACACCTTCCCCGTTGACACCACGCGCGGCGAGCTGCCCGGCAACGAAATGTATATGTCCGGCCGCTCCCTCTTCCCGCTGACCATCGAAATGTGCAACCGCATTTCCCGCCAGTTCCGCGGCAAGATGCGCATCTCCTTCGCGGGCGGCGCGGAGTACTTCAACTGTGACAAGCTCTTTGCCGCAGGCATTTGGCCCATCACCGTTGCAACGACCATTCTCAAGCCCGGCGGCTACAACCGACTGAAGCAGATGTGCGAAAAGGTGGAGGACCTCCCCTTCGGCGCCTTCAGCGGCACCGACTCGGCCGCCATTGAGGCAATGAGCGTCGCCAGCCACACCGACGTGCATCACCGCAAGCCCATCAAGCCCCTGCCTGCACGCAAGAACGAGGAGCGCGTGCCTTGGATGGACTGCTTCACCGCGCCCTGCAAGGGCGGCTGCCCGATCGCGCAGGACATTCCCGAATACATCGAGCTGTGCCGCAAGGGTCTCTACGGACCGGCGCTCAAGCTCATCACCGAGAAGAACGCCCTGCCCTTCATCACCGGCACCATCTGCGCGCACCGCTGCCAAGGCAAGTGCACCCGCAACTTCTATGACGAATCCGTCCAGATCCGCGACACGAAGCTCCTTGCCGCGAAGAAGGGCTTTGATGCGCTCATGGCTTCCATCCACGCGCCCGAGAAGGTCGCCGGAAAGAAAGTCGCCATCATCGGCGGCGGCCCGACCGGCATTGCAGCCGCCTACTTCCTCGGCAGAGGCGGCGTCTCGGCTACGATCTTTGAGCGCGAGAACACGCTCGGCGGTGTGCCGCGTCACGTCATTCCCGCCTTCCGTATCTCCGACGAAGCGATCGACAAGGACGTCGCGCTGATGGAAAAGTACGGTGTCGACGTCCGCTTGGGCGCACCCGCTCCCTCCGTCGCAGAGCTTAAACAGCAGGGCTACACGCATATCCTCTTCGCCGTAGGCGCTTGGAAAGCAGGCGCGCTGAACATCGAAGGCAATGTCGTCGGTGTCATCGGCTGGATGAAGGAGATGAAGAAGGAAGTCAAGCCGTGCCTCTCCGGCTCCGTCGTCGTGGTCGGCGCGGGCAACACGGCAATGGATGCCGCGCGCGTGGCAAAGCGCATGGGTGCCGACGCGACCATCGTCTACCGCCGCACGAAGAAATATATGCCCGCCGACGAGCACGAATTGCAGCTTGCCATGGAAGACGGCGTCAAGTTCGTTGAGCTTGCCGCGCCCATCCGTCAGGCAGACGGCAAGCTGACGCTGGAAAAGATGGTTCTGGGCGAACCGGACGCTTCCGGCCGCCGCAGCCCCGTCGCCACGGGCGAAACCTTTGAGATCCCCTGCGATCTGGTCATTTCCGCCGTCGGCGAAAAGGTCGACGATGAACTGATGGCTGCAAACGGCATCGAAATGGGTCGCAAGGGCATCCCCTTCCAGACCAATATCGAAGGCGTCTACGCCGCAGGCGACTGCCATCGCGGCCCCGCAACGGTCGTGGAAGGCATTGCCGACGCCGCGAAGTTTGCGGAGATCGTCATCGGCGAAGCGCACACCTACGAGATCCCCGAGCAGGCCTATGTCACCAAAGCCGAGGCCATTGCAAAGAAGGGCATTCTCAAGATGGCGAAGGACGCTTGCTGCGAAGGCAGCCGCTGCCTCGACTGCAACACCGTCTGCGAAAACTGCGCCGACTCCTGCCCGAACCGCGCCAACGTCGTCATTAAGCTGGCCGACGGCAGGCACGAGATCCTACACGTGGACAAGATGTGCAACGAGTGCGGCAACTGCACACACTTCTGCCCCTACACCTCCGAGCCTTGCCACGACAAGTTCACGCTCTTCCAGACCGAGGCGGACATGGCCGACTCCAAGAACTTCGGCGTCTGCTTCCTCGAAGACGGCAAGGCACGCGTCCGTCTGGCGCAGGAGACGGTTTATGACCTGTCCGTGCCGAACGATCTGCCCGCGGATATTGAGACCTTTATCCTGACCGTCCGCGACAAGTACGCTTATCTCTATCGTTAAGTCCAATCTACAATGGGCGCGTTACAAACGTGCCCATTGTTTTTTTGTCAGCGCCGTTGTATAATAATGTAAAAATGGCGGAGCGTGAGGTTCATGACAACAGAGAAGTTATATTATGTAAACCAGTATCAGACCGACGGGACGGCGACCGTTCTTTCCTGCACGCCCTGCGCGGACGGCTTTGAGGTCATCCTCGACCGGACGATCTTTTACCCCACCGGCGGCGGGCAGCCCTGCGACACGGGCACGATCGGTGGAGTTGCCGTGCGTGCCGTCGAGGAGCGTGAAGGGCAGGTCATCCATTTTTGCCAAGACGCCCTTGCCGTCGGAACGGCGGTTGAAATGCGGATCGACTGGCAGCGGCGCTTTTCCCTCATGCAGCAGCACTCCGGCGAGCATCTGGTCTCCGGCCTGATCCACGCGCGCTACGGATTTGAGAACGTGGGCTTCCATATGGGCGCGGAGACCGTTACGATTGACTTCAGCGGCGAGGTCGACGCCCTTGCCGGCATCGAGCGCGCGGCAAACGAGGCGATCTACCGCAACATTCCTTCGGAGTACCTCTATCCAGACGCAGAAGCCCTGCCAAAGCTGGCATATCGGAGCAAAAAAGAGCTTTCCGGCTGGGTGCGTCTGGTTCGTTTCGGACAGATCGACCTGTGCGCCTGCTGTGGGCTTCATGTCGCGCGCACGGGCGAGATCGGTCTGATCAAGCTCCTGTCGTGCGTGAAGTTCCACAACGGTTCGCGCATTGAGCTTCTGTGCGGAAAGCGCGCGCTGGACTACCTCAGCGCCGTGTACCTGCAAAACCGCGCCGTCTCGGCGCAGCTTTCCGCAAAGCCGCTGGAAACGGCGGACGCGGTGCGCCGTCTTTGCACGGAATTGGAAGAGATGAAATATCGCGCGGCGGGATTGGATCAGGCGCTGATCGACCGGCAGGCAGCGGATTTTCAAGACTGCGGCAATGTCCTGCTCTTCGAGCCGCCGATGCCGTCCGATCGTCTGCGCCGCCTGACCGACGCGATCACGCAGCGCTGCGGCGGCCGATGCGCGGTTTTTTCCGGCGAAGACGGGGAATATAAATTCGCCATTGGTGAAAGCGGCGGCAATTTGCAGCCGCTGGTTCGCGCGATGAGCGCCGCACTGGGCGGACGCGGCGGCGGAAAGCCCAACTTCGTGCAAGGCTCCGTCCGCGCGACCCGCGCGCAGATCGCGGCCTACTTTGCTGACGGGAACGAGTGATAGCTCTCGCAGCCGTTTAGGCTCTGACCGGCCAGATAGGCAAGCTCACTGACGGTAACAAATTCAAAATCACGCGCTTCCAGTGCGTCGATGATCCGGAGCGCCGCCTGCACGCTGGAGTCGGACATATCGTGCATGAGGATGATGTCACCGTTTTTGGCACACTTCGTCACATCCTGAACGATCCCGTCGACATCGCTGCGGCACCAGTCATGCGGGTCGACCGACCAGAGAATGACCGGCAGATCCGCGCAGCAGGTCTCGCGCAGCACCGCCGTGCTGTAGATGCCTCCGGGCGGACGCAGGAGCGTCGGCCGTTTTCCTGCCGCCTGCGTGATCGTCTCCTCTGCCGCTCTCAAATCGGCGCAGACCCCTGCGGTGGACTGTTCGTTCATAAACTGATGCCGGTCGCTGTGAGAGCCGATCTCGTGCCCCTCCGCGCTGATGCGCGCCGTCAGGGTCGGGAACTGCTCCACTCGATAACCGCACAGGAAGAACGTCGCGTGGACTTCCCGCTCGGCAAGGCCGTCAAGCAAAGCCGTGGTAAACCGGCCGGAAGGACCGTCGTCAAAGGTCAGCGCGATATATTTTGTCTCGCCCTCCTCTGCCCCGACCGGCAGCAGGCAGAGCGAAAGCAGCGCAAGCACACAAAGCATTCGTTTCATTCGGCAACCTCCGTTTCATTTTCAGTATGCGCAGGTCGCCGAAATTACCGCTTGGAAAAGTGAGGAAAGTTATGATCTGTCCCATTTGCCCCGTTTGCGGGCAGCCGCTTGCCTCTTCAGGTAACAGCCTGTGCTGTGAAAACCGGCACGGCTTTGACATCGCGCGTCAGGGTTATGTAAACCTCCTGACCGTCTCGCAAAAGCATTCCCTGCACCCCGGCGACAGTCGGGAAATGGTCGCCGCGCGGCGCGCTTTCCTCTCCGCCGGATACTACGCCCCCATTGCGCAGCGGCTGCGTGCTCTCCTTGCGCGCTATGCACCGCAGGCGCAGAGCATACTGGATGTCGGCTGCGGCGAGGGGTATTACCTCTCCCATGTGGATGCGCCGGAACGCTGGGGCATCGATATTTCCAAGGAAGCCGTCCGCTACGCGGCGGCGCGCGACAAGGGCGCGCACTGGCTGACAGCGACAGCGACACACCTTCCCTTCGCAGACGGCAGCTTTGACTGCCTGCTTTCCATGTTCGCGCTGACGGCGCAGGAGGAGTTTTCCCGCGTGCTCAAGCCGAGTGGTCTTTACCTCCGCGTTGTCGCGGGCGAGGGGCACCTTTTGGCGCTCAAGCGCATCATTTACCCGACGCTGACACACAAGGAAGCGCCGTTTTCTCCGGCGCTTGCGGGCTTTGATCTGCTTCACCGTGAAGATCTCTCCTTCCGTTTCACGCTTGACACGCCGGAAATGGTGCAAAATCTACTATACATGACGCCGCACGCATGGCGCATTTCTCAGCAGGGCGCGCAGGCGCTGCGGCAAACGCAGTTACTTACCGATCAGGCAGAGGTCATTTTTTGCCTCTATGGTAGACAAGGCGCGCAGCATCTGGTAAAATAAAGAAAATTGACGTTAGGAGCGCTCTATGCTGGATAGGCTACGATCCGTTGAAGAAAAGTATATGGAACTCTGCGACCGCGCGGAACGTCCCGATTTCTACGCCGACCCGAAAAAGGCGGCGGCCTACCTGCGGGAGCAGAAGGAATTGGAGCCGATCGTGACGACCTATCGCGCGCTGCGGCGCGCGCAGCAGGACATGGCAGACGCGCTGGAGATGATGAGCGCGGAGCCGGAGATGAAGGAGTTCTGTCAGGAGGAATACGCGGTCGCAAAGCGGCGCTGCGAAGCGCTGGAGGGCGAGCTGAAGCTGCTGCTCCTGCCGCACGACCCAAACGACGCCAAAAGCGTCATCATGGAGATCCGCGGCGGCGTGGGCGGCGAAGAGAGCGCTCTGTTCGCGCACAGCCTGTTCCGGATGTATCAGCTCTATGCCGCCGCGCACGGCTGGTCGGTGGAGCTTCTGAACTACAGTGAGACGGAGCTTGGCGGCATCAAGGAGGCCGATTTCGAGATCAGCGGAAGCGGCGCGTGGTCGCGCCTGAAATTTGAATCCGGCGTCCACCGTGTGCAGCGCGTGCCGGAAACCGAATCCGGCGGACGCATCCATACCTCAACGGCGACGGTCGCCGTTCTGCCCGAGATGGAGGAGGCGGACGTGGATATTCGCCCCGAGGACATCGAAATGCAGGTCTATCGCTCCTCCGGCGCGGGCGGCCAGCACATCAACAAGACCTCCTCTGCCGTGCGCCTGATCCATAAGCCGACCGGTATCGTCGTCGCCTGTCAGGAGGAGCGCAGCCAGTTTCAAAACCGCGAGAAGTGTATGCGGATGCTCTCCTCCAAGCTCTACCAGATGGAGCAGGAGCGCATTGAGGCGGCATACAGCGGAGAGCGGCGCAGTCAGGTCGGCACCGGGATGCGCAACGAAAAGATCCGCACCTACAATTTCCCGCAAAGCCGCGTCACCGATCACCGGATCGGGCTGACGCTCTATAAGCTCGACGCCGTGATGAACGGTGACTTAGATGAGATCATCGACGCACTGATCGCCGCCGGTCAGGCAGAAAAACTCCGTGAAAGCGGTGAAACATCGTGAAAACACGCTTACTATCGGCAGATGACGCGAGCACCCCGCGCATCGCCGCGCAGCTCATACGGCAGGGCGCTCTGGTCGCCATTCCTACGGAGACCGTTTACGGTCTGGGTGCAAACGCAATGGACGAGGAGGCCGTGAAGCGCATCTTCGAGGCCAAAGGGCGTCCGCAGGACAACCCGCTCATCATCCATATCTCCTGCAAGGAGGAGCTGCCGCTCTATTGCCATGACATCCCGCAAAGCGCGTGGCTGCTGGCGGAGCACTTCTGGCCGGGTCCTCTGACGATGGTGCTTCCGGTGCGCGACTGCATCCCGCGCCGCACCACGGCGAATTTGGACACCGTTGCCGTGCGCTGCCCGAAAACCGAGGTCACGCGCGCGCTCATTCGGGAGGCAGGCGTCCCCATCGCCGCTCCTTCCGCCAACCTTTCCGGCAAGCCCTCCACCACCACCGCGCAGCACGTCCTGCACGACTACGGTCAGGACGGCGCCATTGCCGCCGTGATCGACGGCGGGCCGTGCGAGGTCGGCGTGGAATCCACGATCGTCGACCTGACCGGCGAGCGCCCGCGCCTGCTGCGCCCCGGCGGCGTAACGCCGGAGCAACTGCGCGCCCTGCTCGGCGAGCTGGAGGTCGACCGCGCGGTCTTGGGGCAGATCTCCAACGACGCAGTCGTCCGCGCACCGGGCATGAAGTACAAGCACTACGCGCCTGTCGCGGAGGTCTATATCGTCCGCGGTTCCTCCGAGGCAGCCGCTGCCTACGTCCGCAAGCGCTACCAAGAGGGCGACGCCGTTTTATGCTTTGACGAGGAGCTGCCGCTCTTTGCCGGCTGCAATCCCCTTGCCTACGGCACTGCGCATGACGTAAACACGCTTTCGGCCGGCCTGTTCGCCGCCCTGCGCGCGCTGGATCGTCCGGAGATCAAGACCATTTACGCGCGCTGTCCGGAGGGCGGCGGCGTTGCCTACGCGGTCGGCAACCGGCTGAAAAAGGCGGCAGCCTTCCGCATCGTCGACGCGGAGAGCGACACATGACGGTCATCGGCATCACTGGCGGCTCCGGCTGCGGAAAGACCACGCTGCTGCGGCGGATCGAGGCACATGGCGGTTTTTGCATCGACTGCGACGCGGTATATCACCGCCTGCTGCGCAGCGACGAGAGTCTGCACGAGGCGCTGCGCGCCGCCTTTCCCTCCGCTTTTCAGGCGCAAGCGCTTGACCGCAAAGCGCTCGGCGCGCTCGTTTTTGCCGATCCGGCGGCACTCGCGCGCCTCAACACGATCACCCATCCGGCGGTCTGTCGCGAGGTGGAGCGAATGCTGGAGCGCTCGGGCGCGCAGCTTGCCGCCATCGACGCGATCGCTTTGCTGGAAAGCGGTCTTGATCGGCTCTGCACCGTTACGGTCTGCGTCACCGCGCCGCGCGAGGCACGGATCGCCCGCCTGATGCGGCGTGACGGCATTGACCGCAGCTACGCCTCCGCCCGCATCGACGCCCAGCGCGTCAGCTTTGCTACCGACTACACACTGCATAATGACGCCACACCGGAGGCATTCATAGAACAATGTGAACAATTTCTGAAAGGAGTTATCCATATGGAAGAAAAGAAATACGAGGCACTGCGCAAGGAACTGCTTTCGCAGCCGAAGAACGGTTATGACCGCATTTCCGACGAAGATCTTGCGGCGATGGAGGCATACTGCAAGCAGTATATGCAGTTCATCAGCACCTGCAAGGTGGAGCGCGAAGCGGTAAACTGGACGATCGCCGAGGCGGAAAAGCACGGCTTCCGTCCGCTCACGCCCGGAATGCAGCTCAAAGCGGGCGACAAGGTCTACGGCAACGGCCACGGCAAGTGCGTCATCTTCGCCGTCGTCGGAACGCAGCCGCTTGACCGCGGCACGCACATCTGCGCCGCGCACATTGATTCCCCGCGTCTGGATCTGAAGCCGAACCCCCTCTATGAGGACAGCGAGCTTGCATTCTTCAAGACGCACTACTACGGCGGTATTAAGAAGTATCAGTGGACGACCACACCGCTCGCGCTGCACGGCGTGATCGCAAAGAAGGACGGGACGGTCGTTCCCGTGACCGTCGGCGAGGATCCCTCCGATCCGATCTTCTGCGTAACGGATCTGCTCATTCACCTCTCCGGCGATCAGATGAAAAAGACGCTGGCCGAGGGCGTCACGGGTGAGAATCTGCGCGTCCTTCTGGGCAGCCGCCCGCTTAAGGACGACGAGGGCGCAAACCGCATCAAGTTTGCCATTCTCTGCCTGCTTCAGGAAAAGTACGGTATATGCGAGGAGGATTTCCTCTCTGCCGAGCTGACCATGGTTCCAGCGGGTCCTGCGCGCGAGGTCGGCTTCGACCGCAGCCTCATCGCGGCCTACGGTCATGACGACCGCGTGTGCGCGTTTGCCGCCTTCCTTCCTCTGCTCCAGATCGGCACGCCGGAAAAGACGGCCGTCTGCGTTCTTGCCGACAAGGAAGAGATCGGCTCGGTCGGCATCAGCGGTATGCAAAGCCAGTATTTTGAGACCTTCATGGGCGACCTCTGCGCCGCAACGGGCGCCGATCTGCGCCGCTGCTTTGAAGGTTCGTTCTGCCTGTCTGCCGATGTGAGCAATGCCTTTGACCCGCTCTATGCCGAGACCTGCGACAAGAGCAACAACACTCAGATCAACTACGGCACCGGCATCTTCAAGTACACCGGCGCGCGCGGCAAGTCCGGCTCCTCCGACGCAGCCGCCGAGGTCATGGCCTATGTACGCAAGCTCTTTGCCGACAACGACGTTATCTGGCAGACCGGCGAGCTGGGCAAGGTCGATCAGGGCGGCGGCGGTACGGTTGCTTGCTATATGGCAAACCGCAACATTGAGACGGTCGACGCCGGTGTTCCCGTGCTTTCCATGCACGCGCCGATGGAGATCGTGTCCAAGCTGGATACCTACATGACCTACAAGGGCATGAAGGTCTTCTACGAAGATTGAAATAGCAAAACCGGAGAGTTTTCTCTCCGGTCAGACTGTCAAAAAAGTCCGTAACCGTCAAAAATAGTTTCACTATTTTGTAAAAATCTGACGGTTGAATTTCAAAACGCTGAAACGTGATTTTTCAACTTATATAGAGTGACAATTGCTTGCTTTGCAAGAATTTTGACTTACTTCGCAACTCACGCCCTACCGTATCTATATACGCCGACGGGCGTGAGTTGCTCGTCTTCCGAACCTTTTTGGCAGTCTGTCAGCGTGTCGAAAAGGGTTTTTCGACACGCTGACCGGAGAGTTTTCTCTCCGGTTTTGAAATTATATCTTGTAAAGCCGCAGAAGATGGAGTATAATAGGCAAAATGAATTGCGTTTTGTGCGCAGGCATCATGTAAAAGAGGTACGATTATGCAAGAATTGATTGAAATTCGAAAGCTATTCCGCGACACCGCGGCCTATGCCGGAAAGGAGATCGAGGTCGGCGGCTGGGTGCGCTCCGTGCGCGCCTCCAAGGCGTTCGGCTTTATCGTCCTGAGCGACGGCACCTATTTTCTCCCCCTTCAGGTCGTCTATCACGACACGCTTGCAAACTTCGCAGAGGTCTCCAAGCTCAATGTCGGCACGGCGCTGATTGTAAAAGGCACGCTGGTGCTGACGCCGGAGGGAAAGCAGCCCTTTGAGCTGCAAGCCGCGAGCATCACCGTGGAGGGCGCTTCCACCCCTGACTATCCGCTGCAAAAGAAGCGCCACACGCTGGAATATCTGCGCACCATGACGCACCTGCGCCCCCGCACCAACACCTTCCAAGCCGTCTTCCGCGTGCGCAGCCTTGCCGCCTATGCCATCCATCAGTTCTTCCAAGAGCGCGGCTTTGTCTATGTGCACACACCGCTGATCACCGGCTCGGACTGCGAGGGCGCCGGTGAGATGTTCCAAGTCACGACGCTGGATCTGAACAACCCACCGCGCACACAGGACGGTAAGGTCGATTACTCCAAGGACTTCTTCGGCAAGCCGACCAACCTCACCGTCTCCGGCCAGCTCAACGGCGAGACCTACGCGATGGCCTTCCGCAATATCTACACCTTCGGTCCCACGTTCCGCGCCGAAAACTCGAACACCACGCGCCATGCCGCCGAGTTCTGGATGATCGAGCCGGAGATCGCGTTTGCCGACCTCAAGGACGATATGCACCTTGCCGAGGATATGATCAAGTATATCATTTCCTACGTGCTGGAAAACGCGCCGGAGGAAATGAAGTTCTTTAACCAGTTCGTCGATCAGGGGCTGCTGGAGCGCCTGCATCACGTGATGACCTCCGACTTTGGCCACATCACCTATACCGAGGCGATCTCTCTGCTGGAACCGAAGAACGACCAGTTCGAATACCCCGTCCACTGGGGCAGCGATCTGCAAACTGAACACGAGCGCTACCTGACCGAGGTCGTCTTCCAGCGTCCCGTGTTCGTCACGGACTACCCGAAGGAGATCAAGGCCTTCTATATGAAGCTCAATCCGGACGGCAAGACCGTGGCCGCGATGGACTGCCTTGTCCCCGGCATCGGCGAGATCATCGGCGGCAGCCAACGTGAGGACGATTATGACACGCTGCTTGCGCGCATGAAGGAGCTGAACCTGAAGCCGGAGGACTACGGCTTCTACCTCGACCTGCGCAAATACGGCTCGGCGCGCCACGCCGGTTTCGGTCTTGGCTTTGAGCGCTGTGTCATGTATCTGACCGGTATGGGCAACATCCGCGACGTTCTCCCCTTCCCGCGCACGGTCAATAACTGCGAGCTTTGAGTGCATACCATGAACCCGACGGGACTGTCTTTGAAAGAGACAGTCCCGTTATTTATATGCAGAACGCGGCGGAAATCTTGCAATTTTTGCGCGGTCTGTTCTCCGGCAAGCGAAAGTGCGCACGGAAGAAGTTGACGATAATGATAAGCAAATCGCTTTTCGGCAAAAGTTATAAACAGTCTGCACAGGCTTATGCACAGTCTGATTTTCCATTGTATCTTAAGGAAAAGTCGCCCTGCTCCCCCGTCATGCTGCCTCATAAATGGAGTTCTTTCTTTCGCGAAAGTTCTCATTTGGTTTACATAACTCTACTGCGTTGTACGTTTTTTTCCGCAGTTTTTCGTCAAAAAAGTGCAGGCCGCGACCGCGCAGCCTGCACTCATTTTTTCATTAAATTCGTTCGCCCTCCATGGACTTCGTCGCATAGGCATTCAGGGTCTGGTCGGCAAGATTTCCTGCCAAAAATTCGTAGTATCCCTGCGCACCGATCATCGCGGCATTGTCGCCGCAGAGGGACAGCGGCGGCATACACAGCCGCACACCGAGGCGCGCGCAGAGCGCCGTCAGCTCTGCGCGAATCGCGCTGTTGGCCGCGACGCCCCCCGCAACGGCAAGCGTTTTCCGTCCGGTTTGTTGCAGCGCAAGCTCCACGCGGGGGATCAGCATCCGGCAGACAGCGCGGGAAAAGCTCGCGCACAGGTCGTTAACGTAGATCGTCTCGCCCTTTTGCTTCGCGTTGTGCACCAGATTGACCGCAGCCGTCTTAAGACCGGAAAAAGAAAGATCCAGCGGATTTCCGGAAGCATGGGGGATCGGCAGGCGGTAGCGCTCCGGATCTCCGCTCTGCGCCGCTTTATCCAGTGCCGCGCCGCCCGGATAGGGCATATCCAGCACGCGCGCGACCTTGTCAAAGCACTCACCCGCCGCGTCATCACAGGTCGAGCCGAGGATCTCCATCTGTGTATAATCCCTGACGTCGACAAACATCGTGTGCCCACCGGAGACGACCAGGCAGAGAAACGGCGGCGTCAGATCGGGATAGGCAATGTAGTTTGCCGCGATGTGTCCGCGAATGTGATGCACGGGAATGAGCGGCTTATGCAGTGCAAGAGCAGCGCCCTTGGCGAAATTCACGCCCACGAGCAGCGCGCCGATCAGCCCCGGCGCATACGTCACGGCGACCGCATCGATCTCGGAGCGGCTCGCCTTTTTCAGCGCCTGATCGGCAAGTGCACTGATCGCCTCGATGTGCTTGCGCGAGGCGATCTCCGGCACGACGCCACCATAGAGGCGGTGCAGCGGCACCTGTGAGCTGATGCAATCCGTCAGCACCTCTCTGCCGTCGCGCACCAATGCGACGGCCGTCTCGTCACAGGACGATTCTATCGCTAAGATCAGCATTCCTTCAGCTCCTTTTTCATAATGAGCGCGTCTTCCGTTGGGTTTACATAATATTTTTTGCGTACACCGGCGACACGGTAGCCGGACGCTTCATAGAGCCGGCGCGCGGGTTCGTTGGAGGCACGCACCTCCAGAAACAGCGTCTCAATGCCGTCTCTGTGCAGAGCCTCCTCCAAATGGCGCAGCAGCGCCCGCCCGATGCCCTGCCTGCGGTACTCCGGCGCAACGGCAAGGTTCATCACGTCCGCCTCCGGCGGCACGCTCTGCGCGCCGATATAGCCCGCGACGTGTCCCTCGCGCTCCTCCGCAAACCATGTGCTGATGGGGTTTTCGCACTCGTAGCGCACGGACGCTTCGCTCCACGGGTCGGAAAAGCATTCACGCTCCAGAGCGGCGACCTGTGCCACGTGGTTTTCATTGAGCGGTACGATCATTTGGCGTCAAACCAGCTTTCTCCCATTTTTGCCTCCGCCACGAGCGGAACGCTGAGCTGCGCCGCGTGCTCCATTTCGCGTGTCACGATCTGCATCACGAGCGGTGCCTCCAGCGCGGGGCACTCAACGATCAGCTCGTCATGCACCTGCAGCACAAGGCGCGCATTGAGCGCCGCTTCGCGCAGCGCGTGCTGCACGCGCACCATGGCCAGCTTGATGATGTCGGCGGCGCTCCCCTGCACGGGGGTGTTGAGCGCGATGCGCTCCGCGCCGCTGCGCACGTTAAAATTGCTGCTTGTGATCTCCGGTATGCGTCTGCGCCGTCCGAAGAGGGTCGCAACGTAGCCGTTCTCGCGGGCAAAGCGCACAATATTGTGCATATAATCCCGCACGCCGTGGTACTTGTCCAGATAATTCTCGATATATTCCTTCGCTTCCTTGCGGCTCACGCCGATGTCCTGCGCAAGGGAAAACTCCGAAATGCCGTAGACGATGCCGAAATTCACAGCCTTGGCATGGCGGCGCATCAGCGGCGTTACCGACGCGAGCGGTACGCCGAAGACCTGCGAAGCGGTGACGCTGTGGAAATCCTCGCCGGAGCGGAATGCCTCCTGCATCGCCTTGTCATCGGCAATATGGGCAAGAACACGCAGCTCGATCTGGCTGTAATCTGCGTCGACGAAGACCCAGCCCTCACGGGGGACAAACATCTTTCGGATCTGCGCGCCCAGCTCCGTCCGTACCGGAATGTTCTGTAAATTCGGTTCCGTAGAGGAAAGTCGCCCTGTCGCCGTGACCAGGTTCTGGAACTTGGTGTGGATCCTGCCATCGGGCGCGATCTCTTTTTGCAGGCCGTCGGCATAGGTGGACTTGAGCTTTGTGAGCATCCGGTAATCCATGACCGCCCGCACGACAGGATGCTTGTCGGCGATCGCCTCGAGCGCCTCCACATTCGTCGAAGGGCCGCTCTTCGTCTTCTTTACCACCGGCAGGCCGAGCTTATCAAACAGCAGCTCTCCAAGCTGGCGGGTCGAATTGATGTTAAACTCCCCACCGGCGTAGGAATAGATGAGCGCTTCGCAGTCGGAAACGCGCTCGGACAGCAGCCGGCTGAACGCGCGCAGCGCATTCTGGTCGACCAGCATTCCCTCCTGCTCCATTTGCGCAAGCACGGAGCAGACCGGCAGCTCGATCGTCTCAAACAGCGTCTGCATCTGCTGCTCTCGCAGCTTTTCCGACAGCACGTCGTACAGCCCCTCGACACAAGCAGCCTCAATGGCCAGCGCAGTGTCGGCGGGGGTTTCCTGCTGCATGGCGGGAGAAAAGTGGAGATAGTCCTGCGTGAGCTGCGAAAGCTCGTATTTTCCGCGCGTCGCGTCGAGCAGATACGCCGCAACGGCCGTGTCGAACACGAAGCCGTCCGCATCAATGCCCGCGGCCAAAAGGCGGCGCAGCAGCGGCTTAATATCATGCGCGACCTTCGGATATTGGGCTGAAAACAGCCGTTTTAGCAGCGGAAGATACGCCTCACCCATCTTGTCGCGTTGCAGGAGATAGACCTGCGTGCCCGCTTCCTTTGACTGCGGCGCAACAAACACGCTGTCGATCGCCGCATCGGCGGCAAGGAACAGGAGCGCACCGGAAAAGAGCGGTTCGGCCTGCGCCGCGTCCGTGACCTCGATCACGGACGTAGTGCCGCTGAAACCGTCGTCCTGCGTCGGTTCCTCCTCCGGTTCGAGCGCCGCGTCACGCAGTCCGTAGCGGTCGATCAGCTTCTGAAATTCCAAGCGGACAAACAGGTCGTACAGCGCGCGCACCCGCGGCGGTCTTACCATGCAGTCCTCCGGCCGGAAAGCGTCGATCGGCGCGTCGCAGCGGATGGTCGCAAGGTCATAGGAAAGGTAGGCAGACGCCTTGCCGTTTGTCAGCTTTTCAAAGAGCTTTCCCTTCATATTCTCCGGCGTGAGATTGTTGTAAACACCGTCGAGTGTGTCAAAGCGCTTGAGCAGATCCGTCGCCGTCTTCGTGCCGACACCCGCGACACCCGGGATGTTGTCCGAGCTGTCGCCCATGAGCGCCTTGAGGTCGATCAGCCGGATCGGCTCAAATCCGTACTCCGCAAGGAAGACCTCCGGCGTGTAGTCCGTCGTTCCGGTCTGACCGCCCTGCGTGCGCACGAGTTTGACCGTCACGCAGTCGTTTACAAGCTGCAAGCTGTCGCGGTCGCCCGTGAGGATCACGCATTTCCAGCCCGCTGCGCAGCACTTGACTGACACCGTGCCGATCACATCGTCCGCTTCCCATCCCTGACACTCGAAGATCGGGATGTTCATCGCGGAGAGCACCTGCTTCATGAGCGGCATCTGCGTTGCAAGCTCCTCCGGCATGGGGTGGCGCGTCGCCTTATAGCCGTCATATTTCAGGTGGCGGAAGGTCGGCCCATGCAGGTCGAAGGCGACGCAGAGCGCGTCCGGTTTTTCCTGCGCCGTGACGCGCTGGAGGATATTCAAAAAGCCGAAGATCGCATTGGTCGGAATGCCTTCGCGGGTGGACAGCGGCCGCACGCCGTAAAAGGCACGGTTAATCACGCTGTTGCCATCCAAAATCATCAGCTTCATCTGCTCAACTCCGTTTCCACTTTGTTCCCTGCGGGGTGTCAATGATCTCAATGCCGCGCGCCTTCAGTTCATCGCGGATGCGATCCGCCTCCGCCCAGTTCTTCTCCTTCTTCGCCGCAGTGCGCGCCGCGACCAGCGCGTCGATCTCCGGATCGCGCGCGTCCTCCGCCTCCTGCGCACGCAGCTTCTGCGCCGCCTCGATCAGGTCAAGCCCCAGCACGTAGTCAAAATCCTTCAGCGCGGCGAGCTTCGTCGCGTCGTTCGTCTTTGCCTTGAGCACATCGTAAAGCGACGTGACCGCAAGGGACGTGTTCAGGTCGCCGTTGAGCGCGGAGACAAAACGCTCCTTGAGCGCCGCAAACGCAGCCTCGTCCACATCGCCGTCCGGCGTCAGAGCCGCGATGCGGGCAATGAGCTTCTGGTAGGTCACAGCGGCATTATCCAAGTTCTCCCAAGAGAAGACCAGATTTCGGCGATAGTGGCTTTGCAGGCAGAACAGGCGGTAGACCAGCGGATCGTAGCCCTTCTGCTCCAGCAGCGACACGGTCAGAAATTCGCCCTTTGACTTGGACATTTTTCCGCTTTCCGTGTTGAGGTGGTGCACATGGAACCAATAGTTGCACCATTTGTGCCCCAAGTACGCCTCCGACTGAGCGATCTCATTGGTGTGGTGCGGGAAAGCGTTGTCGATGCCGCCGCAATGGATATCCATATCCTCCCCCAAATGCTTCATGCTGATGCAGGAGCACTCGATATGCCAGCCGGGGTATCCCATTCCCCACGGGCTCTCCCACTTCAGCTCCTGATCCTCAAACTTTGACTTGGTAAACCAGAGCACAAAATCGCTCTTGTTGCGCTTGTTGACATCCTCCTCCACATCATCCCGGACGCCGACCAGAAGCTCCTCCTCCGTCTGTCCCGAGAACACATGGTAATTTTCAAGCTTGGAAGTGTCAAAATAGATGTTGCCCCCCTGCTCGTAGGCATACCCTTTCTCCAACAACACTGTAATCATATGAATAAACTCTCTGATGCAGTTTGTCGCGGGCTCCACCACATCGGGGCGCTTTATATTGAGCTTTTCGCAGTCCGCAAAGAAAGCATCCGTGTAGAATTTTGCAATCTCCATCACGGTCTTGTGCTCCCGCTTGGCACCCTTGAGCATTTTGTCC
>USIH01000016.1 GCA_900554705.1 uncultured Eubacteriales bacterium | reverse complement strand
CCGCAGTGGGTGCTGGCCCTGCCGCTGACGGCGCTGCTGGCGCTGATGCTGGACGCCGACCCCTGGTTCGTCTCCCTGGCCATTCAGGCGGAGAGCTTCCTCAAGTGCCCCATTTGCCTGTGGCGCATCCGCTCCCGGAAGTGGATACATGACGTGACGCTGCCGGAGGGGCGGGAAAATGGCTGAGCTATTCGTCTGCCCTCTGTGCGGCGGGGCGCTGACCCGTCAGGCGGGCAGCCTGCGCTGCCCCGCAGGGCACTGCTTTGACATGGCCCGGGAGGGCTATACATACCTGCTGCCGGTGAACCGGCGGCACTCCAAGTCCCCCGGCGATGACAAGGCCATGGCCGCAGCCCGCAGCGCTTTCCTCGGTAAGGGCTGGTACGCTCCGCTGCGTGATGCGTTATGTAAACTTTCCGTCTCCCTCACCGGCGATGCGCCCGCCGTGCTGGACACCGGCGTTTACGACGAGATCATCGCCGTTGAGAACGACGACGCCTTTGCCGTGGGCAGGGAGATCGGACGCCGCGAAGGCATTCTGGTCGGCATTTCCTCCGGCGCCGCGCTCTGGGCGGCGATCGAGGTGGCAAAGCGTCCGGAAAACGCAGGGAAGAACATCGTCGTGCTCCTGCCGGACACCGGCGACCGCTATCTCTCCACGGCACTGTTCGCGGAGGCATGATAGAAAAAGCATGATAGAAAGCGCGGGAGGCTCAAGCCTCCCGCGCTTCTCATATCACATAGTCGTTGCCCGGCTCGACCTGCATCAGGTCGGCAAGCGTGATGCCGGAGAAATACTCCTGCGTCAGCCGATAGTAGCCCTGCCAGACCGGCAGCGTGCGGCACTGCGCCGCCCGCATACAGACGGCATCGCCCTGTAGGCAAGTCACGGGCGCAAGGTCGCCCTCGGCAAGGGTCAGAATGTCCCACAGCGTGATCTTATCCGGCTCACGGGTCAGCCGGTAGCCGCCGCCGATGCCGTGTGTGCTTTCGACCAGTCCGCCGGATTTGAGCATCGGCATGATCTTTTCGATATATTTCAGGGAGATCTCTTCTCTTGCCGCCACCGCCTTCATCGGGATAAACTCCCCGTTGCGGTGCTCCGCAAGATAGAGCAGAATACGGACGGCATAGCGTCCTCGCGTTGAGATCATCATGGCAGCGCCTCCTTTCCTATAATATACCACCTTGGGAGGCTTTTGCGCAAGTTCCTTTTTTCGCCACGGAGGCAAAGCCCCTGCGGTGTGTTCGGTTTACATAACACTTTTCTCTGGCAGACGCCGCTACTCCCTTATTGGGCAAACAGCGAGAACAAGTAGACGATGTAGGCAAGCAGAGAAATATCCATTACAAACGGGAAAATGCGCGAACGTCTGAACTTTTTTGTGCGCTCCTTGGAAAGCCCTCTGATCCGCGCGGCAAAGTCGGCGTAGCCCTCACCGTCCTCGGAAAGGATCAGGACAGCGCATTGCTTGAAATAGAGGAGCATTCCCCGATCCGTGACCGACGCCGCCACCATTTCATCGAGCCGACACTCGCAATGGCTGCCGCTCTCCTGCACGTCGGCACAAATCAACTCGCCCTCCACCGTGACCGTTCGATGAAGGTGCCTCAGATTGGAAAAGAAATTCATATAGTGCGAGCGGCGCTCATAGAGCACATAGACAATGATCAGAACACTGAGCGCAAACGGGATCGGCATGGATGGGATCATCCCCTTTACGGCAGTAAAGATCACCCAAGCAATATAAGCCAGAAGGGTCAGCGGCCGCGTACAATAAAAATCCGGCGCAAGGCGTGCCGCAAGCGCATCCCACCGAAGTGTGCGCCGCGCAGACGAACAGGAACGAAAAACAAGCATTGCTCTACCTCCAAACTTTTTGTTGCCGTGGTCAAATGAAAATCCCCGGGTCATCTGCGTCACAACCGACGTCCTCGCCCTGTTGAGCCGTGCAGACCCGGCTCCAGTAGCGTGGGAAGCAGCGCAGCAGAATTTGTTTGCCCAGCAAACTGAGCAAAACTGCGACAGCCTCCGTCAGCCATGCAAGCCCAAACATATAACGCCCGGGCACAGGGAACTGCGGCTGCAAAATATAGGTCAACCACAAAAGTATCCGAATCTCCGCGAGCAGAATAAATCCAATACTGCACCACCATTTCGGTCTGTTTGTTGTAAAGACCGCTTCCTCCTGTGCATCCACGCCGCGCAGGATCGGTCGACGGCAGAAAAGCAGGCGACGGTAATTTTCCCCGTTGCACAGTGGGGGGCGCAACAGCGTTCAGGCGGCGCGTCTCGCCCCCTTTTGACAGCCCGGGCAGCCTGCCACGGCAAACCAGTACATAGGAAACAGCGGAGGCCAACAGCACAAGCGCTATCCGAAGCACAACATACCTTCGCTTCCAAGCACCGGCTGCCTCCGTAGGCCAAAAGATCAGCAAAATGAGAAACGCAGGAACGGAAAACAGTCGAGAAAACGAATAAGCACGCGCCCCCTCCAAGTAGACGGTCTGCTCCCCGCTTGCGTATGCGACTTGCTCATTTCCTCGAAAGAAATAAAGCGCCCAACCGCGAAATGTCGGCTTAACTGCAAATCTCCGCATCGTATTTCTCCTTTCTGTATTGTCAGTTATAAACATAAGAATACGCGATTGCCTCCATGTAAGCGACGATCTGTTCTTCCGGCAGGGCATCCCAAAAGGTAAACCGCAGCGAAGAGACGGCGTCGTCCCAATTGTGCAGCTGCAATTCATAGAGGGTATGCTCCTCCCCGTCCGACCCTTGCGCCGTGAGCCGGAAGAGGGACACCTTGTTGTGAAGGACGTAGGCCTTTTTTCTCATGCAAGCCGACCTGCGCTCACGCCGGATCGTCCGCGGCGGCTCGCGTTTTAGTTTACATAACATCATATCACTCCAGTTGCAGGGCAAACCAGCGCGGCTCGATGGACTTTCGGTCGCAGACTTGCTCCGTCGGCTCCGTGCCGTCGAGGCTGTAGCAGACACAGGCGCGGCCTGTCCCATCGTCTGGCGTAACGTAGAAATAGGTAAACGGCGCCTGCATCTCCACGCCGTATAGGACATCCGCAAGCGGCGTGAGCGCATCGCCCAAGTGCGCGAGTGCATCATCAGGCAGCGCGTCTCTGCTGCACACCTGCCAGCCCGCCGCCTCCTGCATCACGGGCACGTCGGGCAGTTTTTTCCCGATCCTGCGGACGGGGAGGAAGCGCAGCGCGTCACGCAGCGCCAAAAAGTCCGCCCGATGGTCGGCAAAGGCGCGCAGCGCCGTGTCTCGCCGCGCCAGCGTGCCCTTTCTCTTTTGCATGGCGCGGAAGCGGCGCACCACATTCCAGAGCACGACCACGCGCGTAAACAAAACGAACGCCGCGTACCCCCATGTTGCAATGCCTTCAATATAAACCAGCGCGGCATCGGCCGCAAGGTCGAGCAAAAAGATGCAGAGCAGCGTGACGAACGCCGCCGTGCGCAGCCTGCGCGACAGGCAAAAGATCGGATAGGCGGCAAGGGTCAGCGCGTGCGGCAGCGCAAAAAGCGCCTTGACCGTCATGCTCTTGTCGGGAAAGAGGTATCCCCCCAACACGAAATAGACACTGTTCCAGTAGAGCGACAGGCCGAAACAGATCCAAAACAGGTATCTCCGGCCGCCATAACGTCTTTGATCCAATGCGTAGCCCCCCTTCCGTCAACCGAGGCGGAAGCTAAACCAGTGCGGCTCGATGGGGCACAGCTCGCGGACGTACTGCGTCGGCTCCGTCCCGTCGGGACTGTAGCACAGGCAGAGGCGGCCGCCAATGCTGGCGGGCGAAACGTAGAAGTAAGTAAACGGTGCCTGCACGCTCGCCCCGTGCAGCACGCCCGCAAGCGGCGTGAGCGCGTCCCCCAAGTGCGCAAGCGCGTCGTCGGACAGCGTCTCCTCGCTGCACACCTGCCAGCCCGCTGCCTCCTGCTTGACGGCAGCGGCAGGCAGCTCCTTGCCGATCTTCGTCACAGGCAGGCCGCGCAGCGCCTCTTGCAGCGCCTGAAATTCCGCCCGATGCTTCTCAAAGCGTCGCGCTCCGGTCTTGACCGGCAGCGTTGAAAAGGCCTCTTCCCGCTCCAAGCACAGGCGGATACTCTCCACTTGAGAGACCGCCATGACCGCCTCCAAGGCCGCGCCCGTATACCACCAAAGGCCGTGGAACACGCCGATGCACAGGAAAATGAGGATCGTCAGCGCGTCAATGCCGAACAGCACCGCGCTGAAGATCCGCAGGCCAAACGAGGCACTGCCGCGCGCCAGCCGAATGACGGTGACGTAGAAGACCACCCAGAACACGATGAGGCCGATGTTGACGAAGATCCCGATCCAGAACGGCAGGACGAGGTGGGTAAGCAGGTAGTTCAGGAACATATTGTAGTTCAGTTGCCATGTCCATATGGAAAACAGCACACGAAAAACGGACAGGAGGATCACCGCGAGCGGGATCCAATGCGAGACGATCTTCTCATAGGTCGATTTTTTCATTTCTTTTCCCCTTCTTCACGTGTCCCCACGCCGCCGTCGGGACACGTTCTCTTTTTTACGATACCATAATGACATACGCGGCGTCAATGCCCCCGATGCGCACCTTGCATTTACGCCTGCGCGCGGACGAGGAAAAACGCGAACGGGCGGGGCGCGTCGCCAAGAATGCCGCGCCTTAACTCATGCGGCACAAGAAACAGGGCGCTTCCGTCCTCGGTCTGCATGAAATAATAGATGACCTCGTCACGCTCCGTCACATTGCCGTCAATTTGTTCTTGCTCCCATTGGATCGCCACCGAAGTGCTGATGAGCGACAAGTCCGTCAGGTCTTCGGGGATCGCGACGGGCGATCGCGTCGTGAACACCTCCCCGTTGTATCGAACCGTCCGCGCCTCATTGCGATACCAGTCGAAATAGTCGTCGGACAAGATCGCGCGCACGTCATTCTTTACGGGCACGGGTGCCGTAAACGACCAGAGAAAGACCAGCACAGACGCGAACAGTACGAGCAGCAGCGTACAGACAAGGTTTCGTTTCATATGCTCCCTCCTTTGGGATGCGGAACGCTCACGCTTGGCCTCCGCGCGACGTCGCGCTTTGTCATACAAACCAGCCGTCTGTGAGCTTTTTTGGCGGAAAAAACGCGATCTCATTCAGCGCTTGCGTCTTGCCGTCCGGCGAGAAAAAGAGCGTATACCTCAGGCCGCTGCTGTTCACCCGCACCGTCCATACGCGCGGCCTCTTTCTACGGAGGCAGAATTGCAGCGTGTTTTCCGAATAGTCGGAATAGGTCGCGTCCTCCCGCTGCTTCAGTCCGGCATACAGCTTCGCAGCTGCCGCAGCCGCATTATGTATCGACTTCTCCGGCGCGGCGGCTTCGGGAAGGACATAGCATCCGTCCACCGCCAAAGCGCCCGCCGCCTTCCCCCGTTTCCGCTTTGACGCAACGCAGAGGATCGGCTCATCGCTGAGTGCCAGAAGTGTCTGATGCAGCAGCAAGCGGTTTTCTTGGAAGAATTGACCCGCCTTTTTCCGATCGCTATCGTACTTTCCGAAGAAGTACACGACGACAAGGCACATCAGGTCAAACAGCAGCTTCAGCGCGGACGTTTCGTAGACGACCGTCCGCTTCCCGACGATCTCATATACAAGAACTGCCGTCACGCCCACGAAACCGGCAAGGCTCGCAATGAGCAAAACATAGAACAACACGCGTTTATAGCAGAATTTCATGCGCCGTCCCCCTTTCTTTTGTCTATCAGTTTACATAATGTCACAATCGACCGCTTTTCCGAGGCGCAGAGCGAACCAGCGCGGCTCGATGGGGTGCAGATCGCAGACGTGCTCCGTTGGCTCCGTGCCGTCGAGGCTATAGCAGACGCAGGCGCGGCCTGCCCCATCGTCCGGCGAAACGTAGAAATAGGTAAACGGCGCCTGCATCTCCGCGCCATATAGGACATTCGCAAGCGGCGCGAGCGCGTCGCCCAAGTGCGCGAGTGCATCGGCGGCAAGCGCCTCCCTGCTGCACACCTGCCAGCCCGCCGCCTCCTGCGCTGCGGGCGCGTCGGGCAGCTCCTTTCCGATTCTCCGGACGGGGAGAAAGCGCAGCGTATCACGCAGCGCCAAGAAGTCCGCCCGATGGTCGGCAAAGGCCTGAATCGCCAGATCGCGCCGCGCCAGCGTACTCGCCTTCTTTTTTATCAGGGCATATTGCTGGATCACACACGCAGCCGCAATTAGCTGCGCCGCCACCAGAATTGCGATGAACCGCGCCTCTTCCAAGACGACCATCAGCACGACGTCGGCCGCCAGCTCCATGAGGAAAATTCCGATCATCACAGCAAACGCCGCCTTGCGCAGTCTGCGCGACAGGTTGAAGGCCAGATATGCCGCGGCAAGCAAAATCTGCGGCAGGGCGAACAAGATCTTCATCACAACGCCCTGATCGGGAAAAAGCACCTCGTCCAGCACGATATAAATGCTGTTAAATACAAATGTGGCATAGAGGCAGACCTCGTTCAAAAAGCCGAGGAAACCGAGGGGCGTCGGTTCTTTTTCTTTCAATTCCATTGTATTTCTCCAGTTTTTGAGAATTGTCGCGCCCGTCAAAGGCGCAGGGCGAACCAATGCGGCTCGATGGGGCGCAGGTCGCGGACGAACTGCGTCGGCTCCGTGCCGTCGGGGCTGTAGCTGACGCACACGCGGCCTTCGACATTGGCGGGCGAGACGATGAAGTGGGTAAACGGCGTCAGCACGCTCACGCCGTACAGGACGCCCGCAAGCGGCTTTAGCGCATCGCCCAGCTGCGCAAGTGCGTCGTCAGACAGCGTCTCCCCGCTGCATATCTGCCAGCCCGCTGCCTCCTGCTTGACGGCAGCGGCGGGCAGCCCTTTGCCGATCTTCGTCACGGGGAGGCCACGCAGCGCCTCCTGCAACGTCTGAAACTCCGCTCGATGATCCGCGAAGCACTGCACGCCGTCCTCCGTCGGCGGCGCGGAAAGCGTCCTTTCCCGCTTCAGGCACAGGCGGATGCTCTCTTCCAGCGAAACCACCAAGATGCCCTCCAGCGCCGCGCTCACGTACCACCACACGCCGTGAATGCGTCCAAGGCACAAAAAGCAGAAAATCGACCCCGAACAGGAGCATCCCGCACGCCTGCGCGAACATAGATCTTGCCGCCAGCAACTGATTAAGCAGCACGTACATAAAGAGCATAAAGACAAGCAGGCCGACAAAAAGCAGCCACACGCCTACACCCGAGAGATTCTGTTTTCCGATGAAATAGAAAGCAAACACGCGCAGCGGCTGCTTATCTTGCAGCGGCGTCACCCAGCGCAGCAGCATAGCATAAATGACATAGATCGCGATCACGCTCCTCGTGACTATGTGCGCCGCTTTTTCTCTCTTTGTAAAGCTCACACTTTTCCCTCCTTCAGAGCTGCCGCGCGGCTCTATCTCCGTTTTACTCTGCGGAATTCTCTAATTCACTTCGTTCCAGCTCAATGCGCTCACAGGCAACAAGTAACTCGTCCCCCGAAGCAAAGGTCATTGCTGTTTCAAAGTAAACCTCTCTTGATTTTAATGTGCAAAACTCATACGACCTCAACGGGCAATCATCGTACTCTACCCTTTTCTTGAAGATTTTAGGGATCAGCTCTTCTTGTTCTGGCCTTAGGAGGCAAAAGCCGAGAATGTGCTCCATGCTCCCCCAATACTCGCAGGCCGACATTGTGAACTGAATGACGTTCTCAAAAATAATTTTCGTGCGCTTCTCTGTCCCAAATTTTGCAATCGTGAGCCGCAGCTTCTTCCTCGCACGGTCAAACGTGAATCCGGTCAGTACGTCGTCGTGATAGTAGACCGCCTTTGTGTTGATGATCTCTTTGTTGGATGCGTCAATGATCATAATTTCCTCCGTGTCACTCGTCTTCCTGCGCCGGAGCGCAGGCCTTCATTCACTGTTACACACACGCCGCGTTTCAGTACGCATACCGTTCCAAAGCGACTTGTTTGCAAGCGACGACCAATTCGTCCCCCGAAACGAATTTTAGCGCGGTTTCAAAATAAGCCTCTTTTTCTTTTAACGGGTAAACCGGATATTTTTCCTTCCTTTTCAGCAAATCAGGGAGAATCCTTTCGTTATCGGGTTCTATGTACCTTAGGGCAAAGATATGTTCATCCTCCCGCCAAAAGCCGCAGGTCGAGATGCGAAACCCTATGACATCCTGAAAGCGTATTTCCGTACTTTTTTCCGTATGCCATTTTGAGATCGTGAGCCGCAGCGTCTTTTTTGTCCGGTCAAAGAAGAGTCCGGCCAAGGTGTCACCATGGTAGAAAACGTCGCATGAATCGAGGTCTTCTATATTTGATATGTCAAAAATCATTTTTCGTGTTCCTCTTCTGCCGCCAAGCGCAGCGCGTCACAGTTCGCTGCGTTCCAAAATAATTTGCTTGCAGGCGACGGCCAATTCATCCCCCGAAATAAACGTCATCAGCGTTTCAAAGTAAGCATCTTTATCCTCCATCGGATGCGATGCGTACCTTGCCTTCTTTTTGAACAATTTCGGCAGCAGTCTTTCGTCTTCCGTCTCCGTATATTCGAAGTCGAGGACACGCTCATCCGCTCCCCAGAAATCACAGGCCGAGATCGAAAACCCCATAACATCCCGAAAAATGATCTCCGTGCACCGCTCTGTCTCAAATTTTGAGATCGTGAGCCGCAGCGTCTTCTCCATCCGATCAAAAAACAGTCCGGTCAGCGTGTCGTCGTGATAATAGACCGCTTTTGTGTTGATGATCTCTTTGTTGGATGCGTCAATGATCATAATTTCCTCCGTATCGTTTGTCTTTCCGCGCCGCGCGGTGATATGTGTATGTGCGTCTATCGGTTTACATAATGTGTTTTTGCATCAGCTACTCCTTGTCCATCGGTAAAATCAAGAAACCGGCCCAATCCTCATACACCTTTTCCCATTCGTCGTTGGTAAAGAAATAGTATTTCGCATATTGGGGGTTCCCCTTCGACTCCATGATCATTACACCGTCACGCAATGTGAACAATGTTCTCATATATACAGAAGAAGTTCCAATATTCTTCCAATTTCCATAAAATCGATACTCTAATGCATCCGCAAGATAAACACCATCATGTTCATCCATCCACTCTTTTGTCTGCGCAATGGTCAGAAACTCCCATATTGTTAAAACCTCCTGAACAATGTCCTTTTCGTCAACGATCAGAAAGCAGTGATAGTAGCCGGGAACAACGTAATAAAACTGGTTCTCACTGACCTGACGCTTGCATTCCAGCCTTATCCCTACTTCTCTGGCCAAGTCAAAAACACTCACGTCCTCAAAGCCGGAACGAACGTCAAAGATCGCCCTTGCAAGCATTTGCTTCTTTATCCCATACCTTTTTGTTGCGATCTGCTCCACTGGGTCTGTGTTGTTGACCTTGACTGGGATATCGCTGAACCAAAACACGAAAATCAGGCCTCGCATCACGATCAAAAGAGCCAATGACGATAACAATACTCTTCGTTTCATATAAAATCACCTTTGCTCTCTTTTTTCCTTCCGCGCTGAAACGTACAGCAGTATCAGCACTGCAAGCAAAATTGCCAATTCCACGGCAATAAAGACTCGATTTGCACGATCATAATACTGAATGGTACGAAAAGGCTCCGCACTTTTCATCAGCCGCGCCCGAAACGTGTCCATGAAAAGATGCCGAACCGTATGGCAAAGGGTAGCGGCAGCACACAAAGAAATGGCGATCCATCCGGTACGGTCAATGCGTTTACGTTCCAAAACGGACAGTATCAAAATGGCAAGCAGCAGCACTGCGCCGAGAACTATTCGCATTTCAGCCCCTCCTCACGCACTCCTTCGTCCTCTCAGCAGGACAAAGAAAGCAATAGCGCTGATCAGCCCGTAAAACAGGACTTCTCGCAGGGTTGCCAAAAGCGGCGCCGTCGCGTACATCGACGGGAGCAGCGAACACAGCATAACAACTTCATACGCTGCTTCCATGAGAAACAGCGTCAGCAAAAACCATTGGCGTTTCTTCGCAGACAAAAACTTCATGTTAATTTCAAGCATTCTATTCTCTCTTTCTCTCTACGGGTGGCGGTTCACTGCGCGGTGATATGCAGATTAATAGGCGTTAATAGTAGTAATACGAAAAAGCTATCGCTTCCATGTACTTGATCATTTGTCCTTCAGACATGGATTCGTCATTCGAATGAACGAATATAAATTTTGCATAGCAGTCTGTGCTATGGTAACTGTCCAGACTTAGTTTGAAAAAAGTTTCACTCTCGCCGTTTTCTTTTTGAATTGTAATGCGATAAAAGCCCGCCCTGCCGCAAAACAAATTATAATCCATCATTTCCTCTGTCGCGTTTATGATACTATCATCAACATTTGTTTGCAGCCATTCGCAAGTATTGGAATCTGTCCACCTGTCAGCAATTGTAATGTAGCCTAACATTTCTCCTTCTTCAGCCGTAATTGCATATCCGCAGCTTGCCTCGCAAATATCCCACTGCAGCGGAATGCGAAAAGTAACCCCCGCAGTCTCGATTGAAACCGGTTGCCAATCAGTTAGGCCGCTGTTGATGTATGGGTTGTTTAGCTCATTTTTGGCATCTATGCCGTCACGCACGTGTGATACAAGCAGCGCGGAGAGCAGCAGGAAAACCAAGAAAGCAAAAATTAGGATTGGAAAGATTATTAGCAAAATTGTCGATTTCTTCAAGTTCATCCTCCCTTTCGTCCCGCACTGCGGAACATGGAAATACTCACGCTGCGCCGGACGGTTTACATAATGTTTTGCATCGGAGGTGTTAGCCGAAGCGCAGGGAGGATTGTAATATCTGATTACTCCGCCTCGATAATGCCTGCGTATTGCAGCAAGTCGATCCACGGCATCGTGCCGCTCGTCTCACAAGAAAACTGATCCGGCCAGCCGGACGTTTTTTTCGTCTCCCGAAACAGGCTCATATACGGATAATAGCGCCCTGCGACACGTCCCCCTGTTTCCCCTTTCCTTTTCAGCAACGTCAAATAGCTGTTTCCGCTGACCAGCAGTACACCTGCGTAGGAGCTTGTTTCCGGTGTCTCCAGCGTGATCTCTAACATATTGTCCAAACAATACCATGCGTTTATGGTGTCTTCATCAACTACGCCTTGCAGTAGATATGAGTATTGATTTTTATCTGAGTAGTCAATAAAATTCATCAGCCGGATCACGCGCTCATCCGTTGGTTCGAGCGGTGTCTTCTCACCAGACCTATAAAGCACCGCGCCCGTCACTTTGGTGTAGGAATCGAACGCCGGTTCGTATTCTCGACCGGAAAACGACTCGATCTCCGGCAGGCCTTCCACCACAAGGTGCAGTCCGGCCGGCAGCTCCTCCGTCTTTTTTTCTGGCTGGCCGCAGCCGGTAAGGAGCAAGCCCAGCAACAGGGCGCTCACAACGATAAGAGATAAGCATTGTCTTTTCATGTTAACCTCTCATATAAACAGTATCGCAAGCAAGTAAAAAGAAACGCATAATAGTATGATGTCGAGTATAAGCGGACAGAGCAGCGATCGTCTGATCTTTTTCGTGCGCCCTCCGGAAAACGCCTTGACCCAAGCGGCGAAATCGGTATACCCCTCGCCGTCTTCGGAAAGGATCAGGACGGCACATTGGGGGAAATAGAGCATCATACCCCAATCCGTGACCGACGCGATTGTTATTTCATCGAGCCTGCAATCATACCGATTGCCGCTCTCCTGTACATCAACAATGAGCATATCTCCCTCCACCGTAACCGTCCGATGGATGTGCTTCAGATCGTAAAAAACGTTCATGTAGTGTGCACGACGGTCATATATCGCGTATGCGGCAAGGCAAGTACAAAACACAAATGTGATCGGTATCGTTGAGATCAAACCTTTTGCGGCGGCGCAAACCAACCAAATTATGTAAAACAAAATGATCAACGGCCGCGTGCAGTAGGCACTCGGCATGACCCGTGCCGCAAGCGCGACTGACTTACACGTGCGCCGAAAAGACGAGCACGAACTAAATATCAGCATAATCTTCTCCAAACTATGTTATTAAATTTCTACTGTCTCGCAAGCAATACGTTAATTCCATATCCTTTATCGGTGTGTTTCGCAGATGGCAACTCGCCCTTGCCCCAAATTACAACAGGTAAAATTACATAGGAGAAGCGCCGCGTTACCCATGTATCAGTTGCTTCCAAAAAATTGCCGCTGTCAATGTCTCTGAACTCTGCGCTATTTTTAGACAGACAGGGAGAAATCGTCCACTTCGCCGATGGTTTTCTTCGGGCGGGCGAGGTATGCCCGCTCCCAGCAGCGTGCGGGCAGCCTCAATTCAAGCCAATGTTCCAACGCTAAGAGCGACATAAATACGACATCCGAAACAATCGCAAACAGAAGCAAATACTTATCGGGTAGACAAAAAAGCCATTTCCCATGCGTCAGTGGGTACGTCGCAAGCTCCTCCAGCAAAAGGAAAACCGCAAGCATCCCGAACCGCATCAACCCGAAGCTGCTCCACCACTTTGACTTGCTGTTGGTAAACACTGCGTACTCATTTTCCCTCTCGGTGCGCAAAATTGGTTGCATACAGAGCAACAGTCGAAAATAGTTTTCTCGATCACGAAGGGGCGTCACTTCCCCTTCTCGGCAATGCAATTCTTTACGCGTGGTCAGCCCGGGAAACGTCCCACGGCAGATGCCGATATAGAAGAATATAGAAATTATGATAGCAGGAATGTGGCAATACAGAAGTCCCGTGAGCGGTCTGCCGTTTGCCAAGAAAACCATACATCCGCCATCTGCTAATAGCCGATATGGAGAATAGGTGTGTTCCCTTTCTATATGCACCTCAACGTCCCCGCACTGATAAATTTCGCCGTATTTTCTTTGGATGAGATAGTCCCACCAACCGCGAAGTGTCGGTTTTACGGATAAACGCTGCATTTTCTCTACCCTCCAATCCGGCCAAAACAGGGCATCCATAACGGTTGCTTTGAAAATATTTTCGAAACATTATACTAATCCCACGGATTTGAGCAATCATTAATGTCGTTTTCAATCCGTACTTTTGGAATCTGGTATATATACACTTTTTCGGGAATAAATGTCTCCTCCAGTCGCATATGACCTACCTTCGCGCCAGTGCGGATCGGCGCGTCTATCGTATCCCAAACGTTGTAGGAAAGTGACTTGATCTTCTGTCCGTAGGTGATGATGTAGTTGTGGCGCGCGTAATCCATCGGCGGCCACGCAAACCCATACTTCGACTGTCTTTCATACGGATCAAACCAAAACGACTCCGCATAAAGACCATAGGCTTGATACGCGCCGCGCCAAAAGGGGTCACCGGGTCTACGCGCCTCGTAACCCTCCGGAACACCAAACTCGGCAATCAATTTGGGGTGCAGCGTCCGCTCAAACGGATAGGTGTAGTCCCCAAGGAAGACGAAGCTCGGAAGGGCAATGCAGAGCGCAAGGAACAACGACAGTGCTAATCGCCACGTAACGCTCTTGTTTCGCAGTGCTCGAATGAATTTGATTGCACGGGTGGCAAAAAGCCTTCCAATCACAAGCAATATAATTATAACTATTGTAGAATATAAAATGTACACAAATTCTCCTAACCATAGTGAACGGCTGTGCCGTCCGGCGCGGGTGCGCCGGACGGTTTACATAATGTTTGTGTCGGAGGTGTTAGCCGAAGCGCAGGGCGAACCAATGCGGCTCGATGGGGCGTAGGCACAGCGGACTGCGCAGGTTTCTTCATGCGGCTCCGCCACTCTGCCCTGCGTTCTCTACAATCAGCAAATCGCAAAAATGCAACAAAGCGTCTCTCCATTGTACAGTACAATTTGCTTCCCAATTGTAGACAAATTGCTATCTAAGTAAATTACAAATTGATTTCCATTATTATCCGTTAATCTTAATGCGTAGTCCACGCGCAATTTGTCTTCTGTCACCTTGTCCAGTCCCGTTTCTGTCGTACTCACCAGTGACACTTTTTGAATTACCGGATAGTCCAAACCATGATTGAATAATTCGCGTAACCAGATGTCATAATAGCACCCTGCCGCGCGGTCTCGCTTCTCTTCAGAAGGCTCTGTCGGCGTCAGCGCTTCGCTAAACAGGCGTTTATCCTCCTCCGACTGATGACTTTCAACAAATCTGACGTAATCGCTATTCAAAAAGGCGTTTACTATGTCGTCTACCGTATCAGGTCTAAGCTCTATGGCGCTATCCATATCAATATCAATGGATACCGATGGCACAATTTTGATTTCCGTGTTTTGCGATTCCTTTGTTTCCACTCGGCTTTTACAGGAAACGAGGAAGCACGCGCAAAGCATCAGCGGTAAAATAATTCTTTTCATTGTCACATTCTCCTCCGTGGCGTGTGGCGGCGTCTGTTTCAGGTACATTTCTTTTTTGAATATCGCGGCGTGTCAACCAGCGCGGTTTTATTGCTTTTTTGGCAAATACGCCTTTCCCTGAGAATTTGCCAAAACGCGACGCGAAACGCCCGCTTATAGCGTCGTAAAAACGGTATAGAGAAGGCAAAATGTACAAATCAATCGAACCACCAGTGACGGCAACTGCGACCTCTGGAATTTTTGCGTTTTCTCCTTTGACACCGTGCGCACGCGTTCGGCTACTGCCGCATAATCCGCCCCTTCCTCCGGCCAGATCACAACAGCCATGTCCTGATAATAAATTCGCATTCCCCAAGGTCTTACCACAGCGATCGTGATGTCCTCCAGTTTTTCTTCATAGTGGTTTCCGCTCTCCAGCACATCCAAAAAAAGCATATCCCCGTCGATTGTCACAGTGCGATGCCGCCGAATCAACGCGCAACACACGACCCTAAGAGCCGGCAGAGATGCATAAACCATCAGAAGAAGTACCGATACCGTGCAAAGCATAAGAACCGGACCATCTAAGAGTAACCCATGCATACTGAACAGAATAAACGCCACGACGTACGCTAACGTCAAAAGGGGCTGCGCAACAAAAGTGCTCGGATCAAGTATGGCACAAAGCGCAAATTGCTTGCACGCATTGCCAAACGATGATTTTGTATGAAACTGATGCATTCTTATCCCCCCATTGTTAAACGCCTTATTATAGTTCTACCTTCGTTTACGGCAATTTCAGTCGCTTCTTCAGGCGTGCGGCTTCCTGTGCAAGTTCCGCCGGTAAAGTCTCCCGATATGCTTCAAAGGCTTCCCTTGACTTCGCCGCCTCCATGACCCGAAGGAATTTTTCATAGGTAAACTTGACAATGCGCGCATTCGGATTTCGCGCCGAAAGTACAAAGCGCCAGCTGCCGTGCGGTTCAAAAAAGCGCTCACACGCACTTTTCAAGTAAGAATGCTCCACCAAATAGTGAAAATCATCGTACAGGCCAAGGTAGGCGAGTTCATCATAGTCTCGAAATCTGTATTTGCGCTCCACTGTCTCTCTTTCATCAGGCGAACAGCTCTTCAAAGCATCCTGTAGTCCGGCGCTTCGGCAAAGACAGTACCATTCATAAGCGCTTTTGATGTCTGTAATCCTTTCGAAATGGTGAAAAATGGTATCCATTTGATACTTGTACTTTTCCAGTGTGTATTCGTATGGAATAATTCCACCATATTCACGCTCCGTACTGAATGGATTTTCAAAGAATTGGTAGTTATCAAGCTGGTCCATTGGTACGGGCGGCCAAACTCGTCCAACGACCGTACCGTCCTTCATCCGTAGGTCATAAGAGTAGGAACGCTTGAGCGGTATGCAATCCCGCGTTTGGAATAATGGAGCAGCACCGTAACGCAGTTGAAAATCATAGATAGGCATATGCGAAGCAGGAAAAATACACAAAATGAGCAACACCTCGTCGTTGACCAGTCGGTACCATTGTAGCGGAACTTCCGAGTCATAGCGCACAAAGCCATGCGCGCGAATTTGTTCTCCAAAGTATTGTTCAAAGAACGGGAGTGTTTCTGTCGGAATGGGCATTGGTTCTCCTCCTTGTATCGTTCATTTTTAGAGTAATGCGTCAATGGGCACGCTAAGTCTCGCGTTCTAAAATGTGCAAACATTCCGCATACTGCAATTCCAGCTTGTCCCGCGTTATGTCTCTTCCGCATCACGGGACATCGGAAAACTCCCGCTGTGCCGTCCGGCGCGGGTGCGCCGGACGGTTTACATAATGTTTTGCATCGGAGGTGTCAGGCGTTTCTGCAATCGGGCATATTTTGCAGCAGCACGACACTTATTGCATTTTTGCAAATACTTCTCGATCTTTTTCAGAGAACTCATCAAATGAAGCGTAGAAAACGGCGTCTCCACTTTCCAGCATTTCATCCAAGTGATAGAAATGCTTTTCGCTTTCCGGTACAGTGCAAAGCTGCATAGTATTGTCCTTCAACTTGACAACAAGGTAGAGCGCACATTGCCTATATTCTCCAATCACATAGAGTTTTCCTTTTTTCTCTTTAATTGCCTGCACATTGTCCAGAAGTATACATCTATACTCCTCGTTTGATAACACCGTTTGATTTGATTTTGTATTACCCAATAATTGAAATGTCCCGTCTCCATATGATTCTTTCGTATCTTTGCCGGGGGCATATTTCACTTTGCTGCCCTCATAACGGAAGTATAGCAGGCAAATAATCACCATCAGAAATATCGCATATTTTGTTATGGTTTTCATATTGCTCCTTTCAGTCCAACACGATTATTACTTCAATCTCAACCTCGACGGGATCTATAAGATTCCATGCTGAATCGATATATGCGACGTCATTTGCAAGCCATAATATACTCGATTTAAGACTTTTCTGGGTTAATGGATTCTTAAACTCAGTAAAGTCAAATGTATCTGTTATTGTGACATGCAGGTATTTTGTATTTGTCCTTCTATCCCTCATTGCTCTGAATGAGTATGACACATTATGAAGGGCTGCACCCAAATCACCACTTAATGGAAATTCATACCAAAATCCCCCAAATTCTCCACACGTTGTATTGCTTTCTTCGTATTTTCTTTTTACATCGTTTACAAAGTCTTTTTGCTTGATAATATCTTGTGATATTTGACTATTTGCTCCGGCATGATACTTTCCTCCTCCGCTCGCGGCGAGTTCTAACAGCTTTCCCGTCAACTTGTAGCCATTTTTCTTTAAAATCTTTGCAAATCCTTTCCATATGGCACATTCGCCTTCTTTCCATATGTCATGCAGCCAACCTAGTATGCTAAACTCTCCGGAAGGGTCTGTGTAGCATATAGGATTGTTTTGGCAATACGCAAACATATTGGTTCCAACAAAGCCTTGGCCGGTAGAATTATAGACATCTGCATTGATAAAGCGTCTATTGGCCGGATCATAATAGCGGGACTGGAGGTAGTAATAGCCGGTTTCGCTGTCGTAGTAATAGCCGCGATAGCGAAGCGGGTTCTTTTCTGCCATTGTACCGCTGCTTGACAGGATATTACCCCACGCGTCGTAGGTATAGCTTGCGGCAATGCTTCCATCCGTCCCGATCAGCTTCACCACGTCACCCTGTAGGTTCAGGATATAGTAATACGTCGCGAAGGCCGTACCGTTCGTAGAATAGAGCACGGCAAGCGGGGAGCGAGGCGACCGCCGCCGGTGGCGGAGCCAAGGGAGGCGAGCGAGTGGCAGCAACAAGGCGATTGGCGAGCATGACTTGTCATGCGATGACAGAGCCGCTGTTGCAACAGGACGTCCGCTTTCGTCATAGACAAAGTCCATAACGGCCGTCAGGGTTCCGTCCTCCGTCACCTTCTCGCGCACAAGTCTGCCGCTCTGCGTCACGTAGTCATGCTGCACGGTGTGCGTGGTCGTCACCTGCGCCTGCGTCTAACAAAAGTCGTCGGCTCCCAATTTATAATTCGCTTCGTTCTAATACAATGCGCTCACAGGCGACAAGTAGCTCATCCCCCGAAGAGAAAGTCATTGCTGTTTCAAAATAAACTTCTCTTGATTTTAATGTGCAGAACTCATATGATCTTGTTGGGCAATCATCGTATTCTACCCTTTTCTTGAAGATTTTAGGGATCATCTCTTCTTGTTCTGGCCTTAGGAGGCAAAAGCCAAGAATATACTCCCTTCTTCCCTAATATTCGCAAGCCGACATTGTGAATTGAATGACATTTTGGAAAACAATTTCCGTGTGCTTTCCTGTCTCACATTTCCGAATCTTAAGTCGCAGTTCCTTTTTCATGCGATCAAAAGTGAGCTTTTTCAGTGTGTCGTCATGGTAGCAGACTTCTTTAGTGTTAATAATTTCCTTATTTGATGCATCAATAATCATAATCATCCTCCAAAGTAAATTGAACTCCACGGTTCTGGGACTGGCTCTCCCGCCCAATAATGCAAACCATGATGCTTTCCTTTCCATTCAGGAAGCATCACATGGTAGTGAGGCCCGTGTGCTAAATCCTCATTCCATTCAAATATCGGTATATCAGTAACTGGATCAACCCATAAATAAATTTTCCCATTTTTTCTTCCGTCATATTTCTTCAAGTACAGCCCCCTTGGTCTAAAGTCATTCGGATCTTCCGGAAAAAAGACAAGGCTTGACAAAGGCCTGATTGCAGAGGCCGCTATTGCCGCAATTGCCTCATCGTCTGCGGACGACTCCGTGGCTCTTGATTTCGGCTTTGCCGCTCGATAGACCCCGTACCCAACTATGCCAAATGCCGCACCAACCGCAATGCTAGCTCCAACTATATCTCCTATCGGGAGCGGTCCATCTGCGGCAGCAAATCCACCGCAACTTGTGAAAACTGGAGTCAGTTCCTTGAAGGCGCTTCCAATTTCGGATATTGCGTCTTCAATAAATTCCCAGATGTCGGCAAAAGACTGTCCAGTGGGATCAATCCGGCTTGTTGGATTGTTGCCACAATACGCAAACATATTGGTTCCAACAAAGCCTTGTCCCGTAGATGCAAGGCTGTCTGCGCTGATAAAGCGTCTATTGGCTGGATCATAGTAACGAGACTGGAGGTAGTAGAAGCCCGTTTCACCGTCATAGTAGTAACCACGATAACGCAAAGGATTGATGTTTGCCATCGTGCCGCTGCTTGACAGGATATTACCCCATGCGTCATAGGTATAGCTTGCCACGACTGTGTTAGCGGCACTAATGAGTTTGACTACATCGCCTTGCAGATTCAATATATAATAGTATGTTGCAAAGCTGGTGCCGCTGTTAGACGAATAGTTGAGTGCAAACGGACGACCGGATTCATCATAGAAGAAATCAAGAACTTCTGTCTGCGTCTTTCCGTTTGTACGGATAATTTCCCGCACAACCTTACCGTTTTGCGTTATGTATTCGTGAATCTCATTGTTAACTGTCTTTTTTGTGCGCACGCCGTTTACATCATACAAGAAATCAAGGCTATACGCATCATCAGAATCAACATCAATACTCGCAAGCTGATACCCGTTTTCCCACTGTATGCCACTGTACAGTCCACGTCCGTTTGCGTAACCTGTCAAATCACCCCGCCGATCGTAGGAAAGTGCATAGGTTGTGTTCCCGACGGTGATAGACGTCAACAAATCCTTCCACTCGCTGTTGGCATAATTGTAGCGTTTGATCACGCCTCCGTTCTTCGAGACGGTCAGGAGGTTGCCCGCGGTGTCGTAGGTATAGACATAGTCGTCGGTGACGTGGCTGCTGCCCGTGCCCGCGCCGTCGTAGTACGTCTCGCGCGTGAGCTGGTTCTGCGCGTCGTAGACATAGTCGGCAAGGGGGTAGAAGGGGCTGGTGCTCTGGCTGATGCGCGTGATGTTGCCGCAGGCGTCGTAGGTATACTTCGCGCCCTCCAGCAGCGTGCCGCTGCCGCTGAGACGGACATTGCGGTACTGTATGCGGGAGGCGGTATTGCCGTTTGCAAGCGCCTCATAGGCATAGGCCGTGGTGAAGCGCGAGCCGACCGCGACGCTTTGCAGGCGGCGCAGGGCATCGTAGCCGTATTGCAGGGTGTCGCCCGTGGCGGCGGTGAGGGTGCTCAGCGTGCCGTCGCCGGACGCGCCGTCGTTATAGCCGTAGGTCTCGGAATAGCTCCGGTCGCCGAACACCCAGCTCTGGCTCGACAGGCGGCCGTAGGCATCGTAGCGGTGCTCGGTGCGCTGGGCGGCCGTGCCGTACTGCTCGCTGCGGATGAGGCGGCCGAGGGAGTCGTAGGTGAACTCGTAGCCGTCCTGCTCCACGCCGTCACGCTCGCGGGCGATGCGCGCGACCGCGCCCTCCGCGTTATAGTCGTAGCGCACGACATCGCCGTCGTCCAAGGTCTTACTGACCAACCGGTCGAAGGTATCGTAGGCATAATGCACGGTGTCGCCGTTGCCGTAGGTCTGCGTGAGCATCGGCCCGCCGCCCGCGCGGTAGACCGCCGAGGACAGCAGGCGCTGACCGACGTAGGTCGCCGTGCGCTGCCCCCACGCGTTATAGGAGAAGGCATAGGTCTGGTGCTGCTCCGCCCCGCTGCGGAAGCTCTTGCGATCCATGCCGCCGAGCAGCCCCTGCGCATAGCTGTAGACGACCGAGGCGACGCCGCTCTGGTAGGTCTGTTGCAGGCGGCCGCTCTCCGTCTGATAGACATAGGCGTGGGTCTGGCCGCGTCCGTTCGTGCTCGTGAGCAGGCGTCCGCTCCACGGGTCGTAGACGTAGGAGACGGTGTTGCCGTTTGCGTCCGTGGCCGCGGCGACGTGGTTACGGTCGTCGGTCATGGTGGAGCTTGCCTGCATGGTCAGGCCGCCGCCCGTGCGCGTGGCGGTGAGGCGGTTGCCGGAGGTGTCGTAGGTATAGGAAGCGGTCACGCCCGCCTGCGTCGCGGTGAGGACGTCGTGGTAATTATTATAGGTGTAGGTGCTGCGCGAACCGTTGACGGCGGTATAGGCCGTGAGGTTCACGCCGCTGTAGGTGGCCGTGGCGCTGCCCTCGCCGCTGCGCTCGGCGGCCACGACATTGCCGTTGTCGTCATAGCGGTAGGTCTGGGCAGGCTCGCGCCGCAGGGAGATGTTGTCGAAGGCGGCCTCGTTGCCGTTATAGTCGTAGGCACAGACGACAAGGATCTTCGACACCGCCTTCTGCGCGACCAAGATGCCTTGGCAGAACTGCCAATCTCCGAAGACGGGGTTATAGGGGAAGAAGAAGACCTCGGAAGTGGCGTCGGTATAGTAGATGCGCGCGATGAGGCCGAAATACGGGTCGGTATCGTCCGTTTTGGCCGAGACGCTGTCCGGATAGGCATTCGCCTTCGCCCAGCCGGAGAGCAGGTAGGTCGTGCCGGCCGGATCGGAGAGGGTGACATTTTGCAGCAGGCGGTTATAGCCGCCGCCCGCGAGCCTGCCCGCCTGCTGACCAAAGTAGGTGGAGGTGCTGAGCGAGGCGGAGGCGGAGCGGAACCAGCCGAAGGAAGCAGCCGTCGGGAAGGAAGAAAGCTGCTCAAAGGAGCCGTCCTCCAGCAGGTTATAGGTGGAAGCGCCGTCGGACTGCGCCTCGAGCTGGAGGCAGTCGACCCAGACCGTGCCGCTGTCACGGACGACGGCGGCGCGGTAGCTGCCCGCCGCAAGCTGCGCGCCGACGCTCAGGCGGAGCCAGCCGTCGCCGGTTCCGGTCGTCACGTAGTCCACCGCACGGCCGGAGGCGACCGCCGCGCCGGAGGCGTCCTGAAGCTCAAGGCGGACGTTTCCGGCGGAGGGGATGCGCACATAGGCCGAGAAGGTATAGCTGCCCGCCGCGAGAGAGACGGTCTGATACATCGTGCCGCTCGGCCGGAAGGACGCGCCGCCCGCGCAGGCGCTCTGCGTGGAGCGCGACGCGCCGACCCAGCCGTCCGTCCCGTTCTCGGCGCTGCTGTTCTTCAGCAGGTTCACGCCCTGCTGCCCCGCGCTGGCACCGGCAAGCAGGCGGTTGTTCCGGCGGCTCACGCCGCTGTTTTCCGTATACTTCGCCGTGCCGACGCCGAGGACACGCGTCTTGGTCTGGTCGGTGGAATAGGAGCCGACGGTGCGCCCCGCGCGGTCGAAGAGCTGGTAGAAATAGGTCTCTTCGTGGAAGTCGTCGGCATAGCAGCGGTAGGTCGTGCGGAACTGCGCCTCTTTATAGGCGCGGGTCTTGCGGCCATTTTCGCGCTGCGCGCCGATGACGTAGGGTTGCAGGCAGCGCACGTCGCGGTTGTTGCTGTAGGTATATTCTATGCCGCACTTGCTCTCGGCGTCGTAAACGCCGCAGAGAAGACCCACAAGGTCGGAGACGATCTGCTCGCCGTCTTCGTTGAGCGCGCCGCTTTGCAGATAGGAATACTGCGCCTTTGCCCCGTCGGGGAAGGTGATCTCCGTGAGGCTGCCGTCTGCGGCATAGGTGAGCGAAACACGGTATTTTGTCCGGTCGCCGGAGAAGTCGCACTTGCGGATCATGCTGGACAGGCGGTTGCCGGAATAGCCCAGCAGGACGAGCTGCTCGGCGTCGGTGCCGACGTTCTTGCGCCAGACCGAGGTGAGGCGG
>USIH01000015.1 GCA_900554705.1 uncultured Eubacteriales bacterium | reverse complement strand
CGAAGTAAGTCAAAATTAATATAAACAAATCAGTTTTCGACTTGAAAAAGTTCAAAAAACTCTTGATTGTCTAAATTGCAATTCTGCGGCCAATTTTCTTAAAAAAGTTAATTCATTTTGACGGTTACGGACTTTTTTGACAGTCTGAACCGTCCGCACACATTGTGTGCGGACGGTCAGGACGCGAATGGATCAGAACAGGTAGCCCTTGAGCACCTTGAGCGTGTTTTCCACGCCGTCCTTGTGGCTGCGCTCGTAGCCGTGCGAGGCGTAGACGCCCGCGCCGATCAGGCCGTGACGCAGGTCATGTCCCGCGCCAAGCGTCGCCTCCACGTCCGAGCCGTAGTGCGGATAAATATCCACGGCATAGTCCGCGCCTTCTTTCTGCGCGGCGGCGATGAGCTTCTTGACCACCTCGTAGGAGTACGGTCCGCCGGAGTCCTTTGCGCAGATGGAGACCTGCCGCTCGGTGCACTGCAAGCCGTCGCCCACGCAGCCCATATCCACGGAAATCGCCTCCGTCACACCGGCGGGAACGGAAGCCGCGCCGCCGTGGCCGACCTCCTCATACACCGTCACATGGACATAGACACGGCGCTTCGGCGTCAGATGATGATCGGCAAGATATTTGGCAAAACCCAGAAGAATGCCGACCGACAGCTTGTCGTCAAGGAAGCGGCTCTTGATATAGCCGGAGGCGGTCACGCGGGTGCGCGGCTCGAAGCAGACAAAGTCGCCCACGGAAATGCCCAGCTTTTTCACATCCTCCGCGTTCGAGACGACCTCGTCGAGGACGACCTCCATCGCCTTCCACTTTCTCGACGTCTCGTTATAGTCGTCGTTTACGTGGATGGAGGCGTCGCACAGCTGCAAGGTGCCCTCATAAATGCCGTGAAACTTTGTCACGACGCGGCAGTTCTCCGCCTCGGCGTTGTTCGCGTTCATGCCGCCGACGTTGACGATGCGCAGCCTGCCGTTTCCCTTAATCTCCGCGACCATGCCGCCCAGCGTATCGGCGTGCGCCTCCAGCAGCAGCGCGTCGTCCTTGTCCTCGCCGCCCAAGTCGATCAGGATGCCGCCCTTGTTCGTGCGGCTGGCCGGATAGCCCAGCGCGCCGAATTCCGCCAAAACGAAATCCTCCGCCGCGCGGGTGTAGCCGGTCGGGCTGTCGATGGCCAAAAGCGCCGTGGTCTTCTCTACCGCGAAGTTTACATAATCTTTCATTGTGTGGCTCCCTTCCGTTTGCTTTGGATCATTATAGCACAAAACGGCCAAAAAGAAAATGGGGCAAATGAATCCCCCATTTTCAAAAAACCGCGGATCGGTTTTTTTCGACCCGCGGTTTTTGTTAAACTCCGATCAGAAGCTGCGATCCTTCGTCGCGATCTCCTTGAGGCACTTCGCCTCAAAGTCGGCCGGAGACATCGCGCCGAGATCCACACCGCCGCGGGTACGGACGGAGACCGTTCCGTTTTCCATGTCGCGGTCGCCGATGACCAGCATATAGGGGATCTTTTGCAGCTGTGCCTCGCGGATCTTGTAGCCCAGCTTTTCGCTGCGCAGGTCGCTCTCCGTGCGGACGCCGACGGAGTTGAGCCGCGCCTCGAGCTGCTTTGCGTAGTCGTGCGCGCGATCCGTGATGGGCAGGATGCGGACCTGCGTCGGCATCAGCCACAGCGGAAGCGCACCGGCGAAGCGCTCGATGAGGTAGGCCAGCGTGCGCTCGTAGCAGCCGAGCGACGTGCGATGGATGATATACGGGCGGCGCTTCTTGCCGTCTACGTCGGTATACTCCATGTCAAACTGCTCTGCAAGGAGCTGATCGACCTGAATGGTGACGATGGTGTCCTCCTTGCCGAAGACGTTCTTATACTGCACGTCGAGCTTCGGGCCGTAGAATGCCGCCTCGTCGATGCCGATGGTGTACTCCACGCCGAGGTCGTCGAGGATCTTGCCCATGATGCCCTGCGCCTCGTCCCACTGCTCGGGCGTGCCGATATATTTCTTGGTGTTGTTCGGATCCCACTGAGAGAAGCGGAACGTGCAGTTTTCCAGCATACCCACGGTATCGAGCATGTACTTCGCCAGCTCCAGACAGCCGCGGAACTCATCTTCCAGCTGCTCCGGACGCAGGATCAGGTGGCCTTCGGAAATGGTAAACTGACGCACACGGATCAGGCCGTGCATTTCGCCGGAGTCCTCGTTGCGGAACAACGTGGACGTCTCGCCCAGACGCATCGGCAGGTCGCGGTAGGAGCGGGCGCGGTTGAGGAAGACCTGATACTGGAACGGGCAGGTCATCGGACGCAGCGCGAAGCACTCCTTCGTCTCGTCGTTCGGGTCGCCGAGCACGAACATTCCGTCCAGATAGTGATCCCAGTGGCCGGAGATCTTATACAGCTCGCGCTTTGCCATGAGCGGCGTCTTGGTCAGCAGATAGCCGCGCTTCTGCTCCTCGTCCTCGACCCAGCGCTGCAACAGCTGGATGACGCGCGCGCCCTTCGGCAGCAGGATCGGCAGACCCTGACCGATGACATCGACGGTGGTGAAGAACTCCAGCTCGCGGCCGAGCTTGTTGTGGTCGCGCTTGCGCGCCTCCTCCTGCTGTCTGAGGTATTCGTCCAGATCCTCCTTCTTCGGGAAGGCGATGCCGTAGATCCGCTGGAGCATCTTGCGCTTGGAATCGCCGCGCCAGTAAGCGCCGCAGCACTGCGTGAGCTTGAAGGCGTTGGCCTTGATGCGGCCGGTGGAATCCAGATGCGGGCCGGCGCACAGGTCGGTAAACTCGCCCTGCGTGTAGAAGGAAATGACGGCATCCTCCGGCAGGTCGTTGATCAGCTCGACCTTGTACGGCTCGCCCTTCTCTTCCATATAGGCCACCGCCTCGGCGCGCGGCTTCTCCGAGCGCACCAGCGGCAGGCGCTCCTTGCAGATCTTCTTCATCTCCGCTTCGATCGCGTCCAGATGCTCCTGCGTGAAGGGGAAGTCGGAGTCGAAGTCGTAGTACCAGCCGTTGTCGATCGACGGGCCGATGGCCAGCTTCACCTGCGGATACAGGCGCTTGACCGCCTGCGCCATCACATGGGAGCAGGTGTGCCAATAGGTCTTGCGATAGGTCTCGTTTTCAAAGGTGTACAGGTTTTCTTCGGACATGGTATTTGCCTCCTTTTCGTTTGAGGGGTAATAAAAAATCACCCCTGAATGATTCAGGGGTGAGAAAGATCCCACGGTTCCACCCTGCTTGCAGCGTAAAAAACGCTGCCGCTCGTTTGCGCGTTAACGGGCGCGCCCGTCCTTCCCTAACCGCGCGGCTCAGGAAGGCGGCTCGGAAGCGGTGATGCGCACGGACAGCGCGGGAGCTTTCACCAGCCGCTCCCTCTCTGGGCGTTGTGTTCCGGCGCATTTCTTCGTCATTGCCTCTTTGTGTACCAATATAGCATCTTTTTATCCGGTTGTCAAATAGTTTCTTTTGCCGCAGGTTATGTTAACTGTTTTGTAACCTTCTCACAAGATGTTGTGTCCGTCCTTTCCGTTTTTCGCTCATATTGCCCATGTGCCCGTTTACATAATTACTTCAAAAGTTTGCATTATTCTGAAATTCCAAGAAAAACCTTGACATTTTGCGAGAAAATGTTATAATTGTTGTGCCGTTACAATAAGGTAACAATGGTTTCACGTTTTGAAACGCAACACTATGGAAAGGAGGATGCTCTGATGCGCAGAACTGAAAACCGCTTGGGGAAGAAATGGATCCGCCGCCTGCTGGCGCTTGCCGTAATGGTCGCCGCCGTCGCCGGACTTCTCTCTCAGACCGTTTTCGCAATGAACAGCTACATCATCACCGACGGCGATACCGTGACTGTTCATAAATCCCACAGCACCGACCCCGTTGCGGTACTCGACGAAGTTGGGATGCAACTGGGCGACGAGGATACCTACACCACAACGTATAACGACGGCGTTAACCGCATTACCATTCAGCGAATGCAGATGGTAACAGTCATCCGCCGCGGCGTGAAAAGCACCGTCGGCACCTACGGTGAGACCGTGGAGCAGCTGCTCTCCCGCATGGGTCTGCGGCTGGAGGAAGGCGACAGTCTCTCCTGCGACGCCAGCACGCCCACCTTCGACGGCATGACGGTGGAGATCACCAATCGCCGCGTGGAAACGCTGACCGAGCACGAGGTCGTCCCCTTCGAGACGAAGTACTTCGAGGACCCCACGCTCAAGCCCAATGAGATCAAGATCCTTGTCAAAGGCTCCGACGGCATGATCCGCCGCGACACCGAGGTCGTCTACACAAACGGCGTCGAGACCTCGCGCCGCCTTGTGCTGGAGGAGACCGAGGTCGAGATGGTGACGCAGCTTGTCCTGTGCGGCTATGAACGCAACGAGATCATGGAGCAGCCGGACGCGCCCGACCACCAGATGTACCACACCTACGTCTACGGCCAGAACGAGCCGGACGAAAAGGAGACGCACGTTGCGACCGACGTCATCGGCGACGGCGTGATCACGACGGTATCCGGAAACACCTACACCTACACAAAGGTGCTCGATGTCCTCGCAACGGCCTATGCCTGCGACGGCTACACCGGCCACACCGCCACCGGCTCCATTGCCCGTGTCGGCGCGATTGCCGTAGACCCGAAGGTCATTCCGCTCGGCACGAAAATGTATATCGTCTCCGACGACGGGCAGTACGTCTACGGCTACTGCACGGCAGAGGACACCGGCGGGCTGATCATCGGCTACCGCGTTGACCTCTACTTTGACACCATCGCGGACTGCTACGAATTCGGCGCACGCAACTGCAAGGTGTATATTCTCGAATAAGCGTTGCAAAACCGTCCCTTCTCTGCTAAAATAGCGGAAGAAGGGACGGTTTTACAGCGTGCCGAAAAGCCCTTTCGGCACGCTGACGGGCTGTCAAAAAGCGTGGAAGACGAGCAGCGCGCGCCTGTCGGCGTGCATGGGCACGTTAAGGCGTGCGCTGCGAAGTAAGTCAAAATTCTTGTGAAGCAAGTCCTCGAAAAACGGGCGAAAAGGCGCAAATGAAAGCAAACCGAATTGCGAAAAACCGGCAAATCATGAACTTATTTTGACGGTTACGCGCTTCTTTGACAGTCTGATCCGTCCCTTCTCTGCTAAAATAGCGGAAGAAGGGACGGTTTTTTATGATCGACGTGTGTGATATGCAGCAGATCAAGCTGCTGCTGAATGAATTTGGTTTCCACTTTTCCAAGTCCAAGGGGCAGAATTTTCTGACGCGCAGGCAGATCCCTGCGCGCATCGCCGAGGCGTCCGGCGTTGACCGCTCGTGCGGCGTCGTCGAGATCGGCCCCGGCTTCGGGCCGCTGACGCAGGAGCTTTGTCTGCGCGCGGGCAAGGTCGTCGCGCTGGAGGTCGACCTCACGCTGCGCCCCGTCCTCGCGCGCACGGTGGGCGAGTTTTCCAATTTGGAGCTGCTCTTCTGCGACGCGCTGAAGGCGGATCTTCCCGCGCTGGTCGCGGAAAAGCTCGCGGGACTGCGCCCCGTCGCCTGCGCAAACCTTCCCTATTATATCACCTCTCCCGTCCTGACCCGCCTGTTAGAGAGCCGCTGCTTCGAGCGCGTGACCGTCATGGTGCAGAAGGAGGTCGCGCAGCGCATCTGCGCACCGGCCGGAAGCTCCGATTATTCCGCATTTTCCGTTCTGTGCCAGTATTATGCGCAGCCCGAGCTGCTTTTTGACGTCTCGCCGGACTGCTTTGTCCCGCAGCCCAAGGTCACAAGCGCCGTTGTCAGCCTGAAAACGCGGACACAGCCGCCCGCGCAGATCGACAGCGAAGCGCTCTTCTTCCGCACCGTGCGCGCCGCCTTCGCCATGCGCCGCAAGACGCTGCTCAACGCACTCTCTGCCGGCTTCGGCGAGATCGGCAAAGCGGAGCTGTCCGCGCTTCTGTCCGGCTGCGGCATCGACCCCGCCGTCCGCGGCGAGCGGCTGGACATCGCCGCCTTCGCACGCATCGCAAACGGGCTCAATGCCCGCTTAGAAAGGAGCACATCATGATACTGCTTCTCGATCTGGACGATACCCTGCTGGATTTCGGCGAGGCGGAACGCGTGGCGATCGCAAAGACCTTCCGCGAGCTTGGCCTTGTGCCGACGCCGGAGCTGCTGCACCGCTACAGTGCGCTCAACCAACTGCAATGGGAGGCCTACGAGCGCGGCGAGATCAGCCGCGATACGGTGCTGGTGCGGCGCTTTGCCCTCCTGTTTGAGGAGCTTGGCCTTGCGCTCGACCCGCAGGACGCGGAGGATCGCTACCGCGGCTATCTGGCCGTCGGGCATTATTTCGTCGAGGGCGCGGAGGACATCCTGCGCTACCTTGCGCCGCGCCATGAGCTATACCTTGCCTCCAACGGCGTGGCCGACACGCAGTACTCCCGTCTGAAAAGTGCCGGGATCGGCCCGTATTTCAAGGACATTTTCATTTCCGAAAACACCGGCTCGCACAAGCCGGAAAAGGCATACTTTGACTATTGTTTTTCGCATATTCCAAACTTTCGCCCCGAAAATACGCTCATGATCGGCGACAGTCTGACCGGCGATATCCTCGGCGGAAAAAACGCAGGCATCCGCACCTGCTGGTTCAATCGCTTTCACAAGCCGCGCCGCGCGGACATCCTCCCCGACTACGAGATCCATGCGCTGGCGGAGTTAAAAACATTTCTGTAGGTTTTTGAAAATTCTTCTTGACTTTTCCGCCGATCTGCATATAATAATACTTGCGTTTGCGCGCCGCGCAAAACACAGGGGATTTGTGTAACGGTAGCACACCGGACTCTGACTCCGTTTGCGGGGGTTCGAATCCCTCATCCCCTGCCAAGTCTTAATAGCCTGACCTCTTTACCGTTGGTAAGGTGTTCGGGCTATTTTGCTTTATGTAGGAGTATGAAAACTTCAATAGGTAAAGCATAAGCAAAGCCGCAAGCAATTTTTCGTCTGTGGCTTTGTGATTATTTTTTGGCTTTATTGCAATGCATACTGATTTATTGTATGCTAATCCAAGATCGATAAGGAGGGATATTATGATACTTGACATTTCCGATGCTACTTTCAAGAATATGCTAAATGATAAAGAACTCTATCTTCCTATTCGTTGGGATGGTTCTGATTTTGCTGCAACGCTTGACAATTTGTTCAACTATTATATTAAGCAAATCGAATCACTGCCTAGCGAGAAGGGCTTCCCTTATAATTTTATTAAAGTAAATGTCAAAGACATCAAACGAGTTTGTGGTTTGTTAATAAAAGCCATAACTTATTATCTAAACGGATTCCCTTCAAAGGCTTACTCATCTTTTGAACGAGCTATGAGCATTTTAATGGACGAGCCCTTAAAAATTTATCAAAAAAGTGTGATGGAGCAATTTGAAATTCAAAGAGATCGTTATAGAAAAGACGATGATTTAAAACTGTTCCGTGTTGTTAGCGTTTATGATAACAAACCTTATCCAAGAACTCGAGTGTTTCATACGCCATATAATCTTAGATCTAAAGTCTCAACAAGCAGATATAGCATAGCGGGATATCCAAGCTTATATTTAGGAACATCATTATCTTTGTGTTGCGAAGAAATTCATATGGATCCACATCAAAATTTTGCATTGGCTTCAATGTTCATGCTTGAAAGAACGTTTGAATATACTAACACAAATATTCGTGTAATCGAATTAGGTGTCAAGCCGCAAGATTTTTTGGAATTAAACTATGCAAATGAAAGCCATGACAGACGCATATCACAAAACTTGCTAAATGACAGCAATATTCGTTCTGCATATTTACTATGGTATCCGCTTATTGCATCGTGTTCATACATAAGAACAAATAAGAATGATCCATTTGCTGCCGAATATATTATTCCTCAGCTACTTATGCAATGGGTACGAAACGAGATTGGTTTAAATAAAGGCGACGAATATGATCAATTAGTAGGCATACGTTATTTTTCTTGTGCTTCTGTTAAAGCCTCAGATATGGGCTTTAATTATGTATTTCCTACGAGTGGTCAACAAAAATCCCCAGAACAACCTTATTGTTCTGTATTAGCAAAAGCATTTCGTTTAACCAATCCGGTATATATACATGAATACGATGACATACGCACTTGTGAGTGGCGGTTAAGACATTCTAAGGATTTTGACAGTATTTGAATTCATATAACAAAAGAGCAGTAAGCGACGTAATATCGCTTACTGCTCTCAGCTTTTGCACCGCCATCTATATATATTATTAATTAATCTCATTTATATGATTGTTTCTGAAAAATATAACCATATAAACCTTGTGGCACATTTTTCCATAAGATTACCGTTTTGAGCTGGTTTGGAAGAATCTTGATAACGATAGCGAGATTCTGTCATGATATTAAGCAATTTTATCTTTAAGTTTTTGCATGCATCTGGAAATGGCCATGGCAATACAAATCTATAATGTATTCCGCGACCGCTGGTGCAGCGCATACTGGGTCACCAAAGGCATTCAGGTCATTCCTTCCGTAAACTGGTGCGATAAATCCTCATACGATTTCTGCTTTTAGGGCATCGAGAGAGGAAGTACCGTAACAGTATCCACCTACATGGCATCTGGAAGTAGCCATCATGAAGCTCAAAAAGAATGGTTTATGGCAGGCCACAACAAGATGCTGCGGAGATCAAGCCGGAGTGGATCATCTGCTACAACACTCCATTTCCGGAAATGCAGGGCAATATTGTTTATGTGTACTATGACCGCAGTTCTTGGCGGTATATGAACTACAAACGCAGTCTGCCGAAAAAGATTTAGATTATTACAGAATTGGTGGTGCGATTCGGCAGGAATGTGCTACAATGGCATTATTCCGCATCGGAAAAGGCGGCGGCAGTGCCTTTGGCGGCAAATGGAAACCTTCCAATCCTGCTGATTATTGTTTTGTCGGAATACCCGTGAATCTTAACAATTCGTATACCAGAGATAGCGAACTATATTTAATGCACATTGGTAGTAATGGATATACAGATATGGAACGCCACAACACAGGCCACGGCCGCCCGGATCATTCCAATCCCCATGACCACAAAATTACTTGGGACGGAAACCACCTCAACCGGGGAGAACACACAAATTATCCCGAGAGTGCTGTACTCGAGTTTGAGAGTATATGAAGAAAGGCATATTGTATGAAGTGAAAAACAATTCATATGCCACTCGAGGGCAATCGTTTTGAAACGATCGGTGATTTCAAATGGTGCTTGGAATGCGGCGGCGAAGTTCAGTTCTTCTGGAAAGGTCAACGCTATGGCGCGGTGCAATATAGCTTTGATAATCGGAGATTATATTCCATCCCATTTAACCAACATTCGTTTTCTACGGATAGGAAACCGGCAGCCAAAACCGCAAATCCATCTTTTCCGTACCCACTTCTTTTTGCTTTTCTTCGATTTTCTCTTTTCTCTCTTCTCCCCAATCATCGTTTCCGGTGTTGTATATATCGCATTCCAGCTTTGCAAGATCGCAATAAATCGGACGGACTACGCTGGTCAGCTTCTGCTCAGCATATATCCGCTTTCAATCGTTTGGACTTCAGCAATTCGATTTTACGGTTGCGGGCTTTGGTGGACAGTCTGGAAAATCCCGCGTTTGCACTCGGCAAACGCGGGATTTTGTTATACCGGCTCTTCTCCACGGTTTTTCTGTCGCAGGTGCTCAACGAGCATACAGACGGCAGCAATGTCCCGCTGCGTCAGTCCGGATACGTCTACCGTTGAGGTCACATTCACACCCAAAAGGTAGTCCGTAGAAACGCGCAACAATGCCGCAAGCTCGACAACATACTGCGTGGACGGGACGGAAATGCCCTGCTCCCATGCATTCACACTGGAGCGCGTGATGCCCATCCTTCTTGCAAGTTCCGCCTGCGTCATTTCCCGCTGCTCACGCAGCATTTTGATCCGTTCTGCAACCACGCCCTGCCACTCCTTTTTCGTTCTTATGTGTATACTAAACCTCCCAGAATGACATTTCATTATCATTTTGATGTTTTAACTTGACAAATCAGAAATTTCCTGCTATCATTTCCGTGAGAAGCGGCGGAGAAGTGCTCTCGCCGCCGCATATCATTCAAAAGACAGAGGAGGATAAATTCATGGGATCGTCATGCGCACAGTTTACGGATCTTTTTGTAAGTCGAGACGAGCGGCTGATCGCCGTGCTTGGCAATAATACCGCTCAAACCTTCTTCGCAACGGGTTTTCTCGGAAACGGATTTGCCATTTTAAGCGACCGCCGTGTCTATTTTCGCGGCAGCTGTCTGCTGCGTACCGGCAAGCGTTTTTCCACCATAAAGGAAGAGCGTGTCGTCGATGTCGGCAGCGTCACGGAGACAGGTTTCGTCCACTGCAGTCCAATATGGAGACTGGTTATCACCGTCCTCTTTGCTTTTTCTGCCTTGCTTCTGATCGGCTATTCGCTCATCCTCTCCTTGATCCTTTTCGCCTTGTCCGCCGTTGTCTTTCTGAGCTATCTGGCGGCAAAACGCACCGTTTTCGAGATTTCCCATGCCGGCGGCGGAATCGGCCTTGATTTGCGCTGGATCACCCCACAGGAAGCGGACTTCTTCCAGAAAAGCCTCCATTTGACCCGCGATGTGCTGGAACGCGAGCACAGCACAAGCGTCGTTCGAAAAAGCGGAGCATCAGACCTCAGCGAACTGGCAAGTCTCTTGGCAAAGGGTCTGATCACTCGAGAGGAATTCGATACACAAAAGGCTCGTCTACTGTAACCGTACCATAAAGAATCCCGCGGTTGTGCATTTGGCTTGTTTTTTGAAAGACCCGCGCTATAATAGCCTTAGAGATCGGCTTGGGAGGGTCTGCATGGAACCGATAGTGATCCGCAGTGAGCGAAAAACAATATGCGCGCAGATCCGTCAAGGGCAGCTGATCGTCCGCGCGCCGCGCCAAGCATCTCAGGAGGATATTTCCCGTTTCCTGCTACAGCACAGAAAATGGATCGAATCGCACCTTGCCAAAGCACAACAGGCGAGCATCGAGCGCAAGCTCACCGCCGAGGAGCTGCAAGCACTTTCCGACAAAGCGCGGGTGGCCATTGCGGCGCGGGTGGCATATTACGCGCCGCGCATCGGCGTGACCTATGGCAAGATCACGATCCGCCGACAGCGCACTCGCTGGGGCAGTTGCAGCAGTCGGGGCGACCTCAGCTTCAACTGCCTTTTGATGCTGGCTCCGCCGGAGGTGCTCGACAGTGTTGTGGTGCACGAGCTTTGCCACCGGAAGGAAATGAACCATTCCGACCGTTTTTACGCCGAAGTGCTTCGGGTATGTCCGGACTACCGGACGCAGCACCGCTGGCTCAGCGAAAACGGCGGCTCGCTCATGGCAATGCTTTAGAAACTATTAAAAAGCAGGCCTCCGTCTGCGCCCAAAGGGCGCGCGGAAGCCTGCTTCGTTTATGTCGGGCGGTCATGCCGTCATTGAATGGCGGTAGAGAATGCACCCGTCCTCCGTTTCGCCCCACGCATTGACCGGCGGTTCGTCCGTGGCAGCAAACCCGCATTCCTCGTGCAGTGACCGCGACTTACGATTCTCTTTGAAAATCGTGCAGACCACTTCCCGCACGCCCATGTCTTTCAGGTACGCAATGCTGTGCCGCAGCAGCGCCGCGCCATACCCCTTTCTGCGCGCCTCCGGCATAGTCTCGACCGCCTCAAAGAACCAACATTGCTCCGACATAGCAACGGCACGAAGTGCGCTTTTCCACACCCCGCCATCCTCTTCCACAAAGAGCCGCTGTTTCGGATCAGCGACGAATGCCCTCACAAAGTCGGCATAGGCCGCCTTCATTTCATCTTTGTTCTCAAATTGAGCCGCCAATTCTTCCATGGACTCGGCGTAAACGCTAAACAGTGCCTCTATTGTTTGGCCGTCCACTTGTTTTACAACGAAAAGCATCTTTTCTCCCTCCCGTAATCAGCCGCAGCCGCCGTCTGTTAACAGCCACCTGTCGCGCCCCACGTAGGGCGCGACAAGTGCCGCAAGACCGGTGATCTGTTTAAGCCTAAATTTCAATCCACGCGCCCCGTGTTGGGCGCGACTCTGCCCCCATCAAAAAGTATCATCCCCTATATAATTTCAATCCACGCGCCCCGTGTGGGGCGCGACGAAACACTTTAATTTGGGAGGTATTGAAAATGAATTTCAATCCACGCGCCCCGTGTGGGGCGCGACCAAATAACGCCGGGCAGGAGGTAGCAATGGAGACAATTTCAATCCACGCGCCCCGTGTGGGGCGCGACAGACCGCAGGCGGCGCGCGGGCGCGATGCGCGATATTTCAATCCACGCGCCCCGTGTGGGGCGCGACCTGTGCGCGTCACCCGAACGACGCTTGTATCGGGATTTCAATCCACGCGCCCCGTGTGGGGCGCGACGTGACTAAGTCGTATATCTCCATGCTTCTCAACGGATTTCAATCCACGCGCCCCGTGTGGGGCGCGACCGTCAATACAGATTCCGTGCAGGAGGAAAAGGGATTTCAATCCACGCGCCCCGTGTGGGGCGCGACTTCGCAGCCGTCTACGATTTTGTGCGCATATTCCGATTTCAATCCACGCGCCCCGTGTGGGGCGCGACCGGCGTGGAGGCTGCCGCAAAAAAGGCAGCAAAAATTTCAATCCACGCGCCCCGTGTGGGGCGCGACCAGCGAAGCGTCCGGAAACATCGACGGGCAAATCATTTCAATCCACGCGCCCCGTGTGGGGCGCGACCTCGTTGATCGCGGCGACAAGGGTCGCGCGGTGATTTCAATCCACGCGCCCCGTGTGGGGCGCGACTTTCGCAAAGCGCCCTGGCGAGAGCCACGAACGTATTTCAATCCACGCGCCCCGTGTGGGGCGCGACGTTCTATCAACATCAAATTCTCCCCCATGGAAGGAATTTCAATCCACGCGCCCCGTGTGGGGCGCGACCCGGACGGCGAATTGGTCGAAAAGTCCACCGGGCGATTTCAATCCACGCGCCCCGTGTGGGGCGCGACCGCCTCGTACCAGTCGCCGGAAAGCGCATAGATCATTTCAATCCACGCGCCCCGTGTGGGGCGCGACTACATTAATGTATATGTCAATAGGTTTTTTCGCGATTTCAATCCACGCGCCCCGTGTGGGGCGCGACTTATGCATGGTAGATTGGCTCGAAACGAAGTCGAAATTTCAATCCACGCGCCCCGTGTGGGGCGCGACACGCACACCCCGACTGCTATTCCCCTGACGGCAAATTTCAATCCACGCGCCCCGTGTGGGGCGCGACTATCATACGGCCAGCCGTATGTCAAGCATTTTCTATTTCAATCCACGCGCCCCGTGTGGGGCGCGACCGGCTGTTTCTTTGGGCTTTGAAATAGGCAAAAAGATTTCAATCCACGCGCCCCGTGTGGGGCGCGACGATTCATTCTGAGGTGAATTTGTATGAATTACATGAATTTCAATCCACGCGCCCCGTGTGGGGCGCGACCGAACGGTCACTTGTCAAGTCCCTTCCGGAAAAAAATTTCAATCCACGCGCCCCGTGTGGGGCGCGACTGCAAAACTGAACAAAAATCTTTGTCCGGTTTTGCAAACCTTTACAAAAAGTGAAAATTTCCGGCCTTGCGCCGCCTTTTGTCCCCGCTCGTTTCAGGGCATCTCGCGGAGTTTCTCCCAAAAGTATGGTGCGAACCTGCGCGTGATGCGCTGTACGCTTTCACTTCGCACTATATCATCAGCGTGTCTTCCGGCAGATAAGACCGCTTGCATCCGAAGTGTTCGATCTTTTTCTCATACCGGTTTCCGATATAGTAAAACCGCAGGCTGTCCTTCTCCTCGTCCATGATCTGGCAGAGCTTGTGTTGCAGTGCTCGGCATTGCGCGCCATCCAGCAGGCACTCGAAAACCGAGTTTTGCACCCGTTGTCCGTAGTTTACGCACTGCTTTGCGATTTGGCGCAGGCGTTTTCGCCCCTCCGCGTTCTCCGTATTTACATCATAGGTGATCAAAACCAGCATAGTGCCTCACTTCCATAAGAACGGTGGATAATCATCCAGATCACCGCGCAAATATCGCGCCAAGAGCAGACTCTGCACGTAAGGCACCATGCCCCAAGGGAGTTTTTCTTCCAAAAACGGGTGCGTGATTGTCTCCTTTTTCCGCTCCTGCCATTTTTGAAGAAAGGCTTTCCGTCCGCCGTCGGTCAGCAGGACGGCGCCGCTTTCGCGGAAGTCAAAGCAATCGGCCTTCATGACGCGGTTATTGACCAATGTCAGCACAAAACGATCCGCAAAGCAAGGGCGCAGCTCCTCCATCAGATCCAGCGCCAGCGACTCTCGGCCTGCGCGGTCCCGATGCAAATATCCTACGTAGGCATCCAGACCGGCACTCTCCAGCGCCGACGCGCAGTCATGCGCAAGCAGGCTGTAGGCAAAGGAAAGCAGAGCATTGAACGCGTCCAACGGCGGTCGGCGGCTGCGTCCACGGAAAAAGAACGTCTCCTTTTCCCGAAGGATCATATCATCCAGCACGCTGAAGTATGCCGTCGCACCGGCTCCTTCCAGTCCGCGCAGGCTCTCCAGCGAGGTCTCCTCCGCGACCTGCGCAAGCAGCCCTTGAAGTTGAGCGGAAACGGCCGCAAACCGCTTGTCGTCGATCCGCAGCGCATGGTCTCTTCGGGTGCGTTCCACACTCCAACGGGCATTATAGACCTTCCCAAAAATCATACTTCGGGCAATCCGGCAACTGCACGTCGGGTCGTCGGCCTGCCGATATTGCATCCGGCGCAGAAGGACGTTTCCCTGTGCTCCGCCCGCGACGCGCGCGAGGAATCTGCCTCGCGGCGTGCAAAATGCCATACCGATGCCCCTTTCGACACACGCGCCCATCAGGGCGGGCGACGCTCCGGCGTAGGCAAAGGAAACGATGCTTTGCAGCATATGCAGCGGGTAGCGCGCAACGACATTCCCGTCCTGATTGGCAACCACATTTTCCCCGTCCAGAGAAAGATATACATTCTCCGATGTGACAAAGAGCGTATTTAACAGTTGTCTCACGGCTCCGCCTCCATCGCACGGCGCAGATAGGCGGAAACCGTCTTGCTGCGCATCAGTTTCGGCAGGCACAACTCCCGCAAAGAACAGGCGTTGCAGGCCTTGGTAGGCTTGACTTTCGGCGTGCGTCCCGCTGCATACAGCGCGTGCATTTCAAGCAGGAGCGTCCTGACTTCCTGTCGCAGTTCCGGCGTGAAGTCAATCTGTACGCGGCGGCGCGTCTCTCCATAGTATAGCGCACCCACAGGGATCTCGCAACAGAGCATTTCCTCCAAACACATGGCTTGCGCACAAAGCTGCAAAGCGTCCGCATTATCCTGCTTGGGGCTGCCCCGCTTATATTCCACCGGATAAGGCTGCCACAGCCCCGCCCTGTCTTTCAGCGGAATACCGGCATCGTCCCGATGAAATTCCAGCACGTCGCAGGCACCGGTGACCCCCAAGGTCGGAGAAAAGACGCGTATATCCCGCGTAATGACCCGATCACCTCGGCTTTCAACCGGAACGCCGTTGTGTGCGTTTTCGTGAAACGCTCTTCCGTCTGCGGTGCGGTAATTCTCCCTCCATTGCCCCTCTATATGGATCAACGCCCACTGTCTGCGGCAAAATCTGAAATGCTGCAAGCCGGAGAGGGAAAGAAACTCCTCTTCCTCAAAGTCCATTCATTTCTTCCATATCCAGATCCGGCAGCTTGTCTGCATAGATCTCATAATCCGCCGCACAGGTGGGAATTTTTTCCGGATCCTTGCGCACCGCGTGTGCCAGCCGGTGCACGCTTGCGGAGGAATACTTCCCCTCTTTGCCCGGATGCTTCCACCAGAAGACCTTGCACACCTCCATGGAGCCGTCCGGACGCGCCGCAGAGGAATCGTTCACAAACAGCGTGCGCAGGCACTCCTTGACCGTTTCGGCATCCTGTTCCGTAAAACCGGTTTTTTCTGCAAGCTGCACGTTGATCGAGCCCTTGAGCTGATAGAGGCCGAAGCGGACAAAGTGCTTCATGCCCATGGTATCCGAAGCGCGCGTATCGTCCTTTCCCTTCTTCTCGCCGTTAACGCTCTTGGTGATCTGCATGGACTCCACCTCGACGGGATCAACGCTCACCGCCTGATGAACGGAAACCGGCCCACGCACACCGACAGAAACGCCTTTTGCGTCCTTGAAGGCGAAAACCTGTCCGAAGGAACGGACATCCAACCATTTTTCGCAGGCGATATGCGCATATTGCTCCCGATCCTTGATGCCGTTCGTGGCGGCAGAAGCGCGCTCGCTCAGGCTGCCGCAGCCGTCGTCGCAGCGATCTTCCGACTGAACGAATATCGCATTTTCAAGATCCTGCATCCGGTTGCGAATCTTTCGCTTGATGCACACGTCGGAGATCTCGCCATAGCCGTTGTAGTCCACTCTGGGGCGGTTTCCGTCCAGCGGGTCGCCGTTGCAGTTGGCGCGAGTCACGGAAAGGAAGGCCACGAAGTCGATTTTGTTCTGTAATACTGCCATTTTTATTCCTCCTCAAGTTCAGTCATTTCATTGTCTTCGTGCTTTTGGAAAAATGCGTTTCTCTGCAGGCAATAGCCGACAAGGTAGAACTCGTTGAGCGGTGCGTTCAGATCGCTGCCGCACGCACACAGCAGCGCCATGATCTCCTCCCGCAAGCGCCGATAGCGGTCACGCTGCCAATCGTTCAGACGCGGAAGGTATGCGCTCTCCAGCTTTTCGTTGACACGCTCGAACACGCGCATGGGCGTCTTCTTGAACATCGGGAGCGATTTCATCGCGTTTGTCTGTCGTTTTTCCTTGCTTGCGGCATAGTAGTCCTCCTCCGCACGCTCCATCGCTGCCAGCAGGCGGCCATATTGGAAGCTCGGATCTTTTCGGTTCAGTTCCCATTCCATGCACAGTTCCTCCTTTTGCATTGGGGCATGATATTTTTGGATCACGGCACAGGTCACAAACAGGAGCTTTTTCCAAAGCTCGCCGTCATAGGCCTGCGGGTTGGACACACGATCGACCAGTCGGCGCAGGATATCGGCGGGCATCCGCCCGCAGTCTACGCGGCAGACGATCAACCGCTGCATCTGCTGTCCGCGAACGCGCTCATCCGTCTCGAAGAAAAAGGTCTTCTTTTGTTCCCGCTGCACGCCGTAGGCGCAGTCTACGATGTCCTTCAGCCACGGTGACTGCACGCCGAATTTTCCGTGGAACCAACAGCAGCTCTCGTCCCAGTCGTGCAGCCGCTGGAGGAGATCCGCAGCAGGCAGCTCCGCGTAATAAGTAACGGCCAAGCGGCCGGTGGTGGCAGCGTCAAACGCAGCGATCACCGCATTTGCATCCCGCGGAAGTCGCTCCCGTTCCCCCAGCAGCGTCAACTGCAGATCTCTGCGATACTCCGAAGGGCGAAAGCACGGCGCGGCATCTTTCGGTCGCAGCGGAAGCATGGCACGCTTTGTCTCCACGCCCTGCGGACTCCAGCACAGAAACATTCGATTGCCGATGAGCACGCCTTGATTGGCCGACAGCCAACGCAGCGCAGCGTGCGCCTTCTGGGAAACCTCGTAGCCGACCGTCGCCGCCTGCCGCTCGTCTTCAAACCGTCCGCGATAGGTAAATCCGTTCTGATCATTGGAGGAAATGAGTTTTGCGTTTCCATAGAACGGAACGACACCCTTTGGGTGCTGCTCACCGATCGCGGTTTTCGTCCCGGAGATCATGCACAGATCCTGCGGCATCTCCTGAACGGACGCATAGTAGTCGATGAAGGACCGGAAGAGCGTCTTATCCCGCCAGCATTCCGGCGGCGCGTCGCTCTCCGTGTCATGCACGCTCCAGCATACCAGCTTTTTTTCATCTTTCAGCTTCCCTTTCTCGTCGAGTGCGGCCAACCCACAACGCAGCAGATCCGGCAGCAGGTTTCGGCTTCGCACGTAGTTCAGGATCGGCTGCAACTTGGGATGGCTCCACGGTGAGCGGTTCCATTTTTCCAATCCCGTCAGGTAAAGCTGATATTTTTCCGCATCCGTCCCGCACAAATACCCAAGCTGCTCACAAAGCGGGTGCGCCGCCGGTGCGGATGTTCTTCCGGCAGACTCCTGCGTGACCGGAATGATGATTTTTCCATATGTCTTAGGCACCTCTGCCGCCGAAAGGAACCGCCCCTCACGATCCAGCGTGATCACGATCTGCGCGGCTGTCACGGTGTGCGAAACGGGAGCAAGCGGCTGCTTTCCTTCTGCATAGTTTCCGACCTCGCGTTCCATGGCGCAGTAAGTTTCATAAGCGCGCTGAAACAGTCCCATCACTCCACCTCCCCAAATTCCCGCAGACCGCTGAAATTTTCCTGCTGCTCACCAAAACGCTTCATGTCCATCTTTTTCAAAGTCTTGTGGCAGGGGCAGTCTTCCGGACGCGGGAAGGTGATCACGCCGTTTTTCATAACGGGGTACCAGAAATTCGCCGTCATTCTCCCCGCCGTCTCCGGCGAATACGCCTCGTCCGGATACGTGATCCCGTGGTACATCAGGCCGAAGCGCAATTCCGGCAGGTTTGCATAGTGCCCCTCGCCTTCCTCGAAACAACACGGCTCCACATACGCTTGGCATTCGCGCGTACCGAGGAAAATGTCTCTCCTTCCGCCCCGCTCGATGCTCCGCTTTGCAATACAGTGGTGCTTGTTTTCGTTGCGGTCGTGCGCCAGCTCCGGACGATTGTCGTTCCATTCAAAATGTGCCAGCACCTGATAGCTGCACTGCTTCAGATAAGTGTAATACGCAAGGTCATTGAGCTTCTCTTTCTTCCCATAATACTTGATCGGCCGCATTCCCTTCACTTCCGTTTGGATCTGGTTCATCACGCGAACCGCGTCAATGTACCAGACAAACGTCGGCTTCCAGTAAACGCTGTGCAGTATGCCCTTCAGTGCCTCGTAGGTCGGGATCGGGTAACTGCACTTCTCGCCGCCCACGCGCATGAGCGGATCTGAAAACAGTCCGTACGCTCCGGTCACCTGAAACGCAACAAAATTTGGATGTTCCGGTTTCATGCTACACCTCCCATAGATTTTTTTGCCGCAGAGAAAAACCAACGGCATCATGATAGAATCCGTCCGTCATGACGCAAATTCTTCCGTTGAACAACTCCATGACCCCGTCGCTGCGCCGCAGCTGCTCGAACTGGAACCGGTAAAGTGAGACCGTGTAAGCCTTTGCCTCCTGAAGAAGCGGCTCCAGCGCCTTGGGATCCACCGCATATTGCCGATCCAGCACAAGCAGCCGATCGCCGATCTCCCGCCCCTTTCCGTAAGGAACGAGCACATCCGTCGTCTCCTGATCGAACACGGTAAATACCGCGCCCGCCGTTTGAAAGGCCTGATTTAGAAGATAATCCGAAGACGCTCCCTGTAAATACGTGTCGTTTGTACTCAGCAATTCAAACAGCGTGCATCCGATACTCGATATGTAGTCATCCTGAAACTTCTCCTTCGTACCGGCATAGAGCGTCCGGTAGTAATAAGAGATCGCCGCCTCGGAAGAGAGGTCATTGTCAAACCGTTCGGGATGTCTTGCATAGGCGTCCAGCAGCGCTTCGGTGGCATCCTTCCCGCGCTGAATGTCCGTCAGGCAGCTCAGGTTTTCATCCAAGCAGCGAACGATATACACCGGCGCTGCCTGTTCGCTTTCCCCGTTCCGGTTGCATCTTCCGGCAGCCTGAACGATGCTGTCCAGCCCCGCCGTAAAACGGATCACGCAGCCAAAGGAAATATCCACACCGGCCTCGATCACCTGCGTCGATATGCAGACGACCTTTCGCCCCGCATCCAGCGCCGCCTGAATTTTTCGCAGCGTCTCACGGCGGTGGCACATACACATCCCCGCAGACAGGTGAAACAGCTCCGGCGTATCCTCCGCCAGCGCTTCATACAGGTAGCGCGCCTCGGACTTCATGTTGCATATCAGGAGCAAACTGGTTTCCGTCGTCTGTCGCACAAGCTGCGGAATTTCCTCCAGTCGGAGCGCTCCGGCGTCACGGATCCGCGTGCGCCGAAACGGTTCCCAGAGTGCCGCGTCGTATGCGACCATCTCCGTCGGCACGCCCGCAAGCGGGTGCGCGGCATACTCCAGCGCCGGCTGCGTTGCGGAGCACAGCACCACCGTGGCGTTACACACCTCCGACAAAAAGTTCACAGCCAGATTAAACAGTGTCAGCAGCCGGTCAGGGACTGTCTGCACTTCGTCGATCACGATAACGCTGTCTGACAGCGCCTGAAGCCGCCGGACACAGGCGCTTTTTCCGGAAAACAACGTTTGCAGCAACTGCACCAACGTTGTAATGATGATCGGCGCGGAATACCGCTCCGTCAGCATCTCCCACTCTGTCGCATCGTCCTCCTTCGGACGGACAACGTTAGAGTGGTGCTCTAAAATCTGCACGTCATCGGGCAGAAATGCACGGATCACCGCCGCGTTTTGATCCAGAACGGAAAGGAGGCTCGAGGTCAAAACGATCCGCGACTTGTTCCATCGCTCGGCGTGCACCAGCGCATAGCGCAGCGCAGAGAGGGTCTTACCCCCACCGGTAGGCACGTTCAATCGAAGGACGCCGCTCCGCTTTTGTGCGGCTGCCGCGCACGCGTCCGATATTTTCCGGCGGGCGTTCCGGATCGGCGTGTCCTTCGGAAATTCGTCCAGACGCTGTTCCATATAGGCAAGGCACCGCTGCCACATAGCCCTTCGTGCCTCGCCGTCCGGCTGCTTTGGGTAAGCACACCCGTTCATAAACTCCGCCGTATCCGTGCGGTCGGCATCCATCAGCGCCGATAGGATGACCCGCGCCAGAAGCCCATAGTAAAACAGGCCGTCGCCGTCTACGTCGCCGGAGTTTTCCAGCAGCGCATTTATTCTGTCGCATATCGGCACAAGCTCCACCTTGGCCTGCGCAAAGAGCCGTTCCAGCTCCTCCATGCCCGCGACCTGCGCCCGATAATTTTGAAGCGCCTCCGCGTATCCGATCCCTTCCTTGCTCCTGCGATGCGCAAAGCCGCTCCGGTGGCGGCTGTCTATACAATCAAATTGCCCGTGATGCGCGCCGATCCCATAGGCCAGCAGCTCCGATGTCAGCTGCCGCATCCCCGTTTCATCCTCCCGATGAAACTGCTCCAATGAAAATCTGCATCCCGCAAAGGTATGATTCACGCTCCCGCGCCTGACTGTCTCACAATGCTCCGCGGCCTTTCTCAGGTACTCCTCAAATTCCGCCTTCGCTTTTCCCATATCGTGCAGCAGTCCGGCAAGATAGCCAAGGCTTGGCAAGCCGACGGCCTCTAAGCGCTGTGCCGCATAGGCCGCCGTGGCGCGGCTGTGCTGTTCGACCGTCTGCACGGCCTGCTCCGCCCCGTTTTGTCTGATGTGCGCAGGAAACGTCATCACGCCTCACCCCTTATTGTGCATATTTCCAGTTTACTATAGAGCATACTACAAGTCAAGACATTTAGCAAAATTTAATACGATTTTGCATATTTTTGTCAAAACTATGTGCCGATCTGCGCTTCGTTTTTCCGTCTTCGATGCGGCACATCTGTGACCTATACCGTTGTGCAACGCAACGTCAACAGTTAAAAAAATGAGCCGAACCCTTGCCAAAAGGCAGAGGTTCGGCTCGGTTGTAAAACACGAATTGCAACAAAACGGGGCGTGATACCCTCGCGCCCCGTTTTGTTCTTGATCTATGCAGCAACTTCCATGCCGAGGACGGCATACTCGTAGAGGAAATCGGTCAATGCCCGCGCGTCGCCGGTATCGTAGTAGCTCAGCAGCAGAGTATTGAATCGCTCCATGTGCTTGGCCGTGATGGTCAGCATTCCGGCGCCGGCCTCCAAGAGGAGCTTGTTCGCCAGCACGAGGCTTGTGCGCTTGTTGCCGTCCCAGAAGAATTGACCGCGCGTGCCCCACGTGAACACAGAAAGGGCTCGCTCCGTAGCGCTTGTATCGGCGGTCAAAAGCTGCTCCAATTCCCGCCGGACGGTGTCCAAAACCGGCACAGGTGGTGCGTAGTCGGTGCCGGAAATGGCCACGCATCCGGTGCGCAGCTTGCCCCATTCAAGTGCCTCGTTACGTGCAATATACTCGTTGAGCTTGCACCAGTACTCCAGCGTTACCGGCTGTCCCATCGTGTCGAGCACAAAGCGCCACGCATCACGCATATTCAGGATCGCTTGAATGTCGTCCAGACGCACATTCGGAACGTTGATCCCCTCTAAAATGGTCTTCGTCTGCGGAAAGGTTACAGCGCGATTCTCCATCTGCATCCCGCAATAGACGTTTTCATCCCACTTCTTTTTGGCAAGGAACCGGCTCTGTTCCGGCGTCAGGCAATACTTGTCGGGGTAGTTCACTTGAGTTCACCTCCATACATCATCATAATTCAATCTTCCTTTGTCCGTATTGTATCCCACATTTTTTCTAAAAGCAAGTGATAAAATGGTTGCCGCCTCCCACTCCGCCAACCAGCTTTACTGCTTAAGTCATGACCTGATAAACCTCTGAAACAACAGCTACGCAGCCCCGCGCTCAAAACGCACTCCACGCGCGGGACATGATCTCCAGTTTTACCTGCAAAGAAAAACACCGTACTCGTTGAGTACGGTGTTTTTCAGACTGTCAAAGAACTACAAAAACGCCCTCGTTTCTGGTATAATAGAAGAAACGGGGG
>USIH01000014.1 GCA_900554705.1 uncultured Eubacteriales bacterium | reverse complement strand
GACAAAACTCAGGTTTATACAACGATGGAGCTTCGCATGAAGTGCGGCATCGGCAAATGCGGCAGATGCAATATCGGAGCAAAATATGTCTGCAAGGACGGCCCCGTTTTCCGCTGCGATGAGCTTGATGAGCTGCCGAATGAATATTAATTTTTGAGAGGAGTAACGTGATATGGATAAAATGGTAAATGTTTATCTCTTTGGCAAGAAATACAGCGTTCCGGCAGAGCTTACGATTATGCGCGCTATGGAATACGCGGGTTATCAGCTTGTCAGAGGCTGCGGCTGCAGAAACGGTTTCTGCGGAGCCTGTGCGACAATATACCGCATAAAAGGAGAAAAGGAGCTTAAGACTTGTCTGGCATGTCAGACGAAGGTTGAAAACGATATGTACGTTGCAACCCTTCCGTTTTTCCCGCTTGTAAAAGAGGTTTACGACATAGAAAAAATAAAACCCACAGAGCAGATTATGATGCAGCTTTACCCCGAGATATACGCTTGCGTCGGCTGCAACGCCTGCACTAAGGCCTGCACGCAGGATCTTAACGTCATGCAGTACATCGCATACGCTCAGAGAGGCGAGTTCGACAAGGTTGCAGAGCTCTCGTTCGACTGCGTTATGTGCGGTGTTTGCTCGTCGCGCTGCCCCGCAGGCATCTCGCATCCGCAGGTTGCAATGCTTGCGCGCCGTCTCAACGGCAAATATCTCGCGCCCGGCTGCGGTCATCTTGAGGAGCGCGTACGCGAGATAAAGGACGGAAAGTTCACCGATCTCATCGAGGCTCTTATGCAGAAGCCTATCGAAGAGATGAAAGAGCTGTACAACAATCGCGAGATCGAAAAGTAAGGAGGGACGAGAATGTATCAGGACGAAGCGATGCTGCGCTCGATCGAGCGGGTCGAAGCGCATCGGCAGGCAAATCTTCTCTTGGAGCCGCGCCGGATGAGCGCGGAGGAAAAAGAGATCCTGCTGAAGACCTTTCATCCGGACTACCGTGAAGATCAGTTCGCGCCGCTTCAGGTCGGCGCAAACAAGGGAGATAACGTTCCTCTGGAGCTGCGCGCGCTCTTACAGGGTCGTTCCCGTCTGGAGGGCGTTTGCCTATCGCTCGATCAGCCGGACTACGACGCCGACGTGCTGATCATCGGCGGCGGCGGCGCGGGTGCTTCCGCCGCAATCGAGGCAGATCGCGCAGGCGCGAAGGTGCTGCTTGTCACAAAACTGCGCATGGGCGACGCCAACACGATGATGGCCGAGGGCGGCATTCAGGCTGCCGACAAGCCGAACGACTCCCCCGCTCAGCACTTCCTCGACGCCTACGGCGGCGGTCACTTTGCCGCGCAGAAGGATCTGCTCTATAAGCTCGTTACCGAAGCACCGGAGGCCATTGCGTGGCTTTCCGACCTCGGCGTGGAGTTTGACAAAGCGCCGGACGGCACGATGATCACGACGCACGGCGGCGGCACCTCCCGCAAGCGGATGCACGCCGCGAAGGACTACTCCGGCGCAGAGATCATGCGGACACTGCGCGACGAGGTGCTCAATCGCGGCATTGAGGTCGTGGACTACACGGCAGCCATCGAGCTGCTGAAGGACGAAAACGGCCGCTGCGCCGGCGCTGTGCTGAAGAATATGGAGACCGAGGAGCTGCTGGTCGCGCGGGCAAAAACGGTCATCCTCGCCACCGGCGGCGCGGGACGCCTGCATTATCAGGGCTTCCCCACCTCCAATCATTACGGCGCGACGGCAGACGGCCTTGTGCTGGGCTACCGCGCGGGCGCAAAGCTGCTTTACCCCGACACACTGCAATACCACCCGACCGGCGCTGCCTTCCCCGCGCAGATCTACGGCGCGCTCGTCACGGAAAAGGTGCGCTCCGTCGGCGCGATGCTCGTAAACGCGAACGGCGAGGTCTTCATGAACCCGCTGGAAACGCGCGACGTGGCGGCAGCCGCCATCATTCGGGAGTGCAGCGAGCGCGGCAACGGCGTAAAGACGCCGGAGGGCTGTGCCGTCTGGCTCGACACACCGATGATTGAGCTGAAAAACGGCGCAGGCACCATTGAAAAACGCATTCCTGCCATGCTCCGGATGTTCCTGAAGCACGGCATTGACATCCGGCGCGAGCCGATCCTTGTTTATCCCACGTTACACTATCAGAACGGCGGCCTGCATATCACCCCCGACGGCCAGACCGATCTTGAAAACCTGTTTGCCGCCGGTGAGGTCGTCGGCGGTATCCATGGGCGCAACCGTTTGATGGGCAACAGCCTGCTCGACATCATCGTCTTTGGCCGCAACGCGGGCAAAAGCGCCGCACAAAAGGCAAAGGACGTCACGGTCGGCGCGCTCACCCTCTCGCACGTCGCGGCATTTGCCGAGCAGTGCGCGCAGGCGGAGATCACCGAGCGGATCGCTTCCCCGCGCCTGCTGCCGGACTACCGCAGGCATACTACAAAATAAGGAGAACATTTATGGATTGGGCAAGTATTTTTGAGACGCTGATGATCGTCTGCTTCGGTCTTTCTTGGCCGCTTTCCATCATCCGTTCCATCCGTTCGCGCTCCACAAAGGGAAAGAGCATTCTCTTCATGTGCTTTATCGCCATCGGGTATGTCTGCGGCATCGCATCGAAGCTCATGACGCATACCTATAACCTTGCTTTCTACTTCTATTTCCCGAACATCATCATGGTGTCGACGGACATTGTGCTCTATTTCCGCAACCGTCGGCTGGAAAGACAGCACGCATAGGAGGAAACAGCCATGCGAGGCATTCCATCGCTGATCACCGACATCCGTAAGCGCGTTTTTACGGAGGTTGCAAAAATGGCCTATGAGGGTGGGGATTACGCCAAGGCCGAAGAGCTGCCGTATCTGATCGTACCGGGAGAAGATCCGCTGCATCGTGAGTCGATTTTCTTAGAGCGCGCCATTGCGGGCGAACGCGTCCGGCTCGCTATGGGGCTTTCCCTACAGTCGGTGCAGCAGCGCACGCTGCTGACGGAAGGAATGGATCAGGCGGCGATCGCGCAGCAGTACTATGAGCCGCCGCTGATCAACATCATTCCCTACGCCTGTCACCGCTGCCCGAGCAAGCAGTATATCGTGACAGAGCTTTGCCAAAACTGCCTTGCCGCCTCCTGTCATCAGGTCTGTCCGCGGCAGGCGATCTCCTTCCGCAACGGGCGCAGCAGCATTAAGTCGGAGCTTTGCATCAAGTGCGGCAAGTGTGCCGCCGCCTGCCCGTACCACGCCATCGCATTCATCGAACGCCCCTGTCAGGCTGCCTGCGGCATGGATGCCATCGGCATGGACGACCACGGCAGAGCCGAGATCCATCAGGATAAGTGCGTTGCCTGCGGGCAGTGCCTTGTCAGCTGCCCCTTCGGCGCGATCGTGGACAAAGGGCAGATCTATCAGGTCGTGCGCGCGATCATGGAGGGCGAAAAAGTCATCGCCATCGTAGCGCCCGCCTTCGTCGGCCAGTTTGGAAAATTCTGCACATCGGAGAAATTCGTCAGCGCGATGAAGCAGCTTGGCTTCGCTCGCGTGGTCGAAGTCGCGATCGGCGCGGATATTTGCACGATCGAGGAGGCAAAGGACTTTGCAGAAAAGGTGCCGCAGGAGCAGCCGTACATGGCCACCTCCTGCTGCCCCGCGTGGCACTCCATGGTGCACAAGCTCTACCCCGATCAGGAAAAGAACATTTCCATGACGCTCACGCCCATGGTCTTCACGGCTCGCCTGCAAAAGCATGAACACCCCGACTGCAAGGTCGTCTTTGTCGGCCCGTGCGCGGCGAAAAAGCTGGAAGCGATTCGGGAGAATATCCGAAGCGATGTAGACTTCGTGCTGACCTTTGAGGAGCTGATGGGTATGCTGGAGGCAAAGGGCATTGCGTTCGATCAGCTGCCGGACGGTGTGGTACTCGATGAGGGCACGGCCGCCGGTCGCGGCTTCGCCGTCTCCGGCGGCGTCGCCAGGGCGGTGCAAGGTGTCCTTGCGCAGACCCATCCGGAGCGCGAAGTGCCAACCGAGCGCGCCGAAGGGCTGCGCGACTGCCGCAAGCTCATGGCACTTGCAAAAGCCGGAAAGTACAACGGCTATCTTTTGGAGGGTATGGCCTGCCCCGGCGGCTGCGTCGCGGGCGCTGGCACGCTGCTCTCCGTGGAGCATGCCTCGCGCATTGTCACGCGCTATCAGAACGAGGCCGAACGTAAAGGTCCGCTGGACAGCCACTACAGCAGCGCCGGAAAGGAACTGGCAGAAGAATAAAAGCAGCGGCGCAGGCCACTAAGCCTGCGCCGCTATGCTGCACCGAAAAGGGCGGAGCCGTTGCGGCTCCGCCCTTTTGTCAGTCAATATTCTCAATCAGTCCGTAGCCGCCATCGTTTCGCTTGTAGACTACCGCAAATGCCTGATCGTTTTCTTCGTCCTTAAAAGCGAAGAAATTGTGCTCAAGCAGGTTCATCTGGAGGATCGCCTCTTCGCGCGTCATGGGCTTCATGGGGAATTCCTTGAAGCGCACGATCTCGAAGGTGCTCTCCTCTGCCTCCGGCGCAAAGGACGTGACCTCTGCCGAACGCACGAAGGCGTCCTGACGCAGGCGACGCGCAAGGCGGGTCTTGTTCTTGCGGATCTGGCGCTCGATGGTCGCCACCGCAGCGTCGATCGACGCGAACATATCGGACGTCGCCTCACTTGCGCGGAAGTAGGTGTTTGCGGCATGAACCGTAATTTCGACCTTATTACGGTCCTTTTCTACAGAAAAGGCGACAAGTGCCTCCGCATCATCACGGAAAAACCGCTCCAGCTTCATCACTTTCTTCTCGGCGTAGGCGTGAACATTGTCGGGAAGGCTGATCTTTTTTTCGGTGAATTGAAATTTCATGGTCGTCGCTCCTTTCGTGTTGTGGGATCTTTGCTGTCTATATGATAACACATTTCCGCGCAGATTTCAAGTGTCATCCTTCGGTTGTGTCAAAAGCTGATCCATGATCAAGCGATAAATATTTTCCGCCTTCTCGGAAAAGGCCGCGGCAAGGCGGTAAGCGTGCTTCTGCGTCGGCGCCATCAGCTCCATGCGGAGAAGGTCGCTGACCTCGTCGTTCAGGCTCAGCTGCACGCAGTAGTCGCCGCAATCACGCGGCGTCACGCTTGTTTTGACAAAGCTGCGGCGGCGCAGCTCACGGTTAAAGCGGTCGATCGCCGTCTGCGCCCGCTGCATGACGGGATAGGCAATGGAGTCCTCCGTGACCTTGCAGGCGTCCTTTCCCTTTTCGGTGATCGTGTAGCGTCCGTTTTCGTCCTGCGTCAGGTGACCGCTTTCGATCATCTGCGGGACGGCCTGCGCCAGATCAAAATAGCTCAGGCAGTCGTCCTGATAGGCAAGCTCGTAGATCTTTTGCAGATCTATCGGGCAGGCGACACGCGCCATAATGAATAAGATCAGAACCTTAACGTCCAACATATCGTGAATAAAGCCGCGTGGCTGCATGGCGACCCCTCTCTTTCCTCTCTGCATCAGAATAATTATAGCGCAGATCATGAGGCTTGACAACAACTCTTTTCACCTTTTGCCGATTTTTTGCATAGGTTGAGGCGGAAGGAGACGTTGCTTATGGAGATATTTCTTGTCGGCGGGGATGCGCGCAGCCGATGGGTCGCCGACTATTTCAGGCGTGAGGGCGTTTTGTTCTCCTCCTGCGGGATCGACACAGACGCGCCGCTGCCGCCGCAGTTTTCCTGTTTGGTTTTGCCGTTTCCCGCGCGCAGCGCGCTTGCGGGAAGACAGGAGACGCTGATCGAGCGCTGCGGTGCGGGCACCGTTGTCATCGGCGGACTGCTCGACCCCTGCGCAGATGCCATGCGCGCACGCGGCGCGCGCGTGTTTGACCTAAACGGCTCGGAACCGCTGACGACAGAAAATGCCGTCCCGACTGCCGAGGGCGCGATCGCCCTCGCGCTGACGCACAGTCCCGTCACGCTGGACGCGTCGCGCTGCCTTGTCATCGGTTACGGACGGATCGGCAAGGCGCTCGCGCAGCGGCTGCAAGCGCTGCACGCCGATGTCACGGTGAGCGCGCGAAAAGAGGCCGACACGGCGCTTGCGCAGGCGATGGGGCTTCGCGCGATACGCACGGGGAATTGGGATGCGTCGCTTGCGCGGTATGACTTTATTTTTAACACCGTTCCCGCGGAAGTGCTCACGCGGGAAGATCTTTCCGTGCTTCGTCCCGACTGCCTGCTTCTGGAGCTTGCTTCCCGCTCTGGCTTCTCACCAAAGGCCTGCGGTGAGCTGGGGCTTATGTCGATCGCGGCGTCCGGACTGCCCGGAAAGTTTTCCCCAAAAACGGCGGGGTATCTCTATGCGCGCGCCGTTCTATCCCTGATGAAAAAGGAGGGAGCGCTTTGAAACCAACCGTTGGTTTTGCCCTTTGCGGCTCCTTTTGTACGTTTCGCCACGTTTTCCCCGTCTTAGAAGAGATCGCGCGGCAATATCGCGTGATCCCGATCTTTTCCGAGGCAAGCGCAAGCATTGACAGCCGATTCGGCGCGGCGGAGGACTTTCTGCGGCGCGCGGAGGAGCTGTGCGCCATGCCGCCCCTGCGGACACTCGCGCAGGTGGAACCGCTCGGGCCGCGGAAGCTGCTCGACGCACTCATCGTCGCACCCTGCACGGGAAACACCCTCGGCAAGCTCGCCGGAGGCATTGCCGACTCCGTCGTGACCTTCGCCTGCAAGGCGCATCTGCGCAACGCGCGGCCGGTCATTCTTGCCGTCTCTACAAACGACGCGCTTGCCGCCTCCGCCGAAAATATCGGAAAGCTGCTCGGGCGCAAGCACTTCTATTTTGTCCCCTTCGGGCAGGACGCGCCGGAGGAAAAACCGTGCAGCATGGTCGCGGTCTTCTCTCTGCTGCCGGAGACCGTCGAGGCGGCGCTGGAAGGCAGACAGCTACAGCCCGTTCTTCGTTCTTGCAAAACCGGCGCATAGCATATATAATGGAGATACAAAGGAGGGAGGCAAATGCCGCTATTCAGTCTGATCGTCCCTGTGTACAAAATCGAAGCGTATCTGCCCAAGTGCATCGACTCCGTGCTCGCGCAGAGCTTTCGCTCGTTTGAGCTGCTGCTGATCGACGACGGCTCGCCGGACGGCTGCGGAGCCATTTGTGACGACTATGCCGCACGCCAGCCCGAGCTGATCCGCGCCGTGCATCAGCCGAACGGCGGTGCGGGCGCAGCGCGCAACCACGGCATTTCGCTCGCTCGCGGCGAATACCTGCTGTTCGTCGACGGTGACGACTATCTGTCGCCGGATTTCCTTGAAGCGCTCTCCAACGCCGTGGACAGCACCCACGCCGACCTCATTCTGTTCGGCGCGCAGGTGGAGCGCGACGGAAAAGAAGTCGGACAGCTGCACGAAGCGGTCGACGCCGGACGCGTGCTTCAGGTCGCGCAGGAGCCGTCGCTTTACTTCGGCGTTATGGCGCCTTGGAACCGCGCCTATAAGCGCACGCTGTTTCGGGACATCACCTTTGCCTCAAAGGTCTGGTACGAAGACATTCGCGTGGTGACGAAGATCCTCGCGCTGGCGCAGACTGCCTTCCGCCTGCCCGACTGCTATTACCACTACCTACAGCGCGAAGGCAGCGCGATGAACAACAAAAATTGCGCGCGAAACGTTGAGATCCTCTACGCGTTTGACGACATTCTGCAATGGTACGCGGAGCGCGGCCTGTTAAAGAGCCATATGCAGGAGCTGGAGTTTCTGGCGATCAGCCATATTTTGCTCGCCGCGACCGTCCGCGTTGTGCGCATCGACCCGAAAAGCCCGCTCATCGAGCAGTTCCGTGCCTACATGGAGGCGCATTTCCCGAACTTCCGGCAGAACAAGTATCTGCCGACGCTCAGTCGCGGCAAGCGCCTTGCCTATCGCCTTCTGCTGCATCGGCGCTATCGCACGGTGCGCGCCCTGTTCCGTCTGAAGAGCCGCATATAAATACAGGGACTGCCGCGCGAAAGCGTGGCAGTCCCATTTTATCATACTTTCCAGCCGGAAAGATAGCCGACCTGTTCCGGCGTCAGCGTGTCGATGCGCAGTCCCGCGCCCTTGAGCTTCAGCCGTGACACCTCGTCGTCGATCTCCTGCGGCACGTCGTAGACGCGCTTTTCCAGATGCTCGCCGTGCTTGAGCAGATACTCCAACGCAAGCGCCTGCACGGAGAAGCTCGTGTCCATGATCTCCGCCGGATGCCCGTTGCCGGAGGCTAGGTTGACCAGCCGTCCCTCGGCAAGCAGGTTCAGCACACGGCCGTCGGGCAGCTCATAGCCGACAATGTCGGCACGGCGGCGGAAGACGCGCACCGCCATCTTTTCCAGCTCCTCGCCGTTGACCTCAACGTTGAAGTGACCCGCGTTGGAGAGAAACGCGTTGTTCTTCATCACCTTAAAATGCCGCCGCGTGATCACGTCGCGGCAGCCGGTCGTCGTGATGAAAATATCACCCTGCGGCGCAGCTTCGTCCATCGGCATGACACGACAGCCGTCCATCGACGCCTCCAGCGCCTTGATCGGGTCGATCTCCGTCACGATCACATTTGCGCCCATGCCCTTTGCGCGCATTGCAACGCCGCGCCCGCAGTAGCCGTATCCGGCGACAACGACGGTCTTGCCCGCCACGAGCAGATTCGTTACGTGCATGATCGAGTCCCACACCGACTGGCCGGTGCCGTACTTGTTGTCGTAGTAGTGCTTGCACTTGGCATCGTTGACGTTCATCATGGCAAACGGGAGCATCCCGTCGCGCGCGCGGGCGTGGAGACGGTGGATGCCGGTCGTCGTCTGCTCGCCGCCGCCCAAAATGTTCACACCAAGCGCGGCATAGTTTCCGGTCAAAAGGTCTAAAAGGTCGCCGCCGTCGTCAATAATCAGGTCGGGCTTGCAGGAAAGCGCCTCGACCAAAAGCGCCGTGTACTGCTGCGGATCGACCGCATGGATGGCGTAGGTCTCCACCCCCATGGAGGCAAGACCCGCCGCAACATCGTCCTGCGTGGAGAGCGGGTTGCAGCCGGTCGCGTGCACCTCCGCACCGCCCGCCGCGAGGCACAGGGCAAGGAAAGCCGTCTTTGCCTCCATATGGATCGACAGCGTGATCTTCTTTCCGGCAAAGGGCTTTTCGCGCTCAAAGCGCGCACGAATGGCGCACAGCGCGGGCATAAAGTCCTGCACCCAACGGATCTTCATCCGGCCGGACTCTGAAAGGGACATATCTCTTACGTGGCTCATGGCTCTACCTCCGATCATTCTTTCGGTATCATAGCACAACAGGCGCATTTTTTCAACTCTCGTGCAAAATTCAAAGAATGTTTATAGACAAAATCTGAAAAATCCGCTACAATAGTTCCGCAAAAGGAGGGCGATGTTCCCATGCGTGACCTGCGAAACCGCTACAATGCCTTTGTCTCCCGCAACAGCAACAAAGGCATCCCACATTTGATGACATTTATCTGCATCATCAACGCCATTGCGTTTCTCTTCTCGTTCATTTTTGGTACAAACAATGTTTATCAGTTTCTTTCCTTCCGTGTAGACCGCATCCTGCGCGGAGAGGTCTGGCGCCTGTTTTCCTATGTTTTCACCTTTGCCCTGAGCAGTGGCTTTTTGGGCAGCCGCCTGATCGGTGCGTTTTTCTCGATCCTCTTTTACTTCTGGCTCGGCACGGTACTGGAGCAGTACTGGGGAACACTTCGCTTTAATCTTTACTATTTCTCGGGCATTCTCCTGACCGACCTTTTTGCCTTTCTCATCTATGCCATCTTCCCGGCAGCGTCCAAATCACTTTTGCTCTACACTCTTGTCTCTGTCTCTCCGCTGAACCTGACGCTCTTCCTTGCAGTCGCGACGATCGCGCCGGATACGCAGGTGCTTCTGCTTTTCATCATCCCGATCAAGATGAAATTCCTCGGCCTGTTCTATCTTATCATGATGGTGCTTGAGATTCTGAACGATGTGAGCCAGATCGTCATTCCGGTCTGGCAAGCCTATGGCACTGCCTATGGCCTGCCCGCGCTCCTTTACATTCTGCTTCCCTTTGTAACGCTCGGCAACTACTTCCTCTATTTCGGAGGGCGCTGGAAGGCGCTCCTGCCGAACTTCCGCAGCGGATACCGGCAGCAGCAGCGGCGCGCCGATTACTACCGCGGGATGCAGGGCGAGACGAGCCGCCGCGAAGAATTCCGGCGCAAGACGGAGCAGGCGCAGCGCACGCAGCAGGCGCGCCCCTATCGCCACAAGTGCACCGTCTGCGGCCGCACCGACACCGATTATCCGGATCTCGAGTTCCGTTACTGCTCCAAATGCAGGGGATATTATTGCTACTGCATCGACCACATCAACAACCATACCCACATTCGGTGACCTTTACGCTGCTTCTCTGCACGGATCTTGAGAAGCAGCGTTTTTCAAAACACATAGAAACACAGAAATGAGGTATCTTATGCCGTACATCCACTTTGATCACGTAAGCAAGATCTATCAGACCGGCGACATCCGTATCGACGCGCTGAAGGATGCGACCTTCGACATTGAACAGGGCGAGATCTGCGTCATCGTCGGACAGTCCGGCGCTGGGAAAACCACGCTTTTGAACATTCTCGGCGGCATGGATCGCCTGTCCTCCGGCAAGATCACGCTCGACGGCGAGGAAGTCTCCGCCTACGATCGCAGGCGGCTGACGGCCTACCGCCGCCATGAGGTCGGTTTTGTTTTCCAGTTTTACAATCTGCTGCCGAACATGACGGCACTGGAAAATGTGCAGATCGCAAGCCAGCTCTGCACCGATCCTCTGCCCGCACGCGAGGTGCTTGCCGCCGTCGGGCTGGAAGAGCGGATGCAAAACTTCCCTGCGCAGCTCTCCGGCGGCGAGCAGCAGCGCGTTGCCATCGCCCGAGCGCTTGCAAAGCGGCCGAAGCTGCTTCTGTGTGACGAGCCGACGGGCGCACTGGACGACCAGACCGGCAAGCAGATCCTTTCGCTGCTACAGGCGCAGAGCCGGAACGGCAATATGACCGTCGTGATCATCACGCATAATTCCGCGCTGACCGCCATGGCCGACCGCGTCATCCGTCTGCGCAGCGGACAGATCGCCTCGGTCACGCGCAACGACGCGCCCGTTCCGGTCGAGCAGATCGAGTGGTGAGCGCCATGGTGCTAAAAATGACACTGCGGCAGATCCGCAAGAGCCTTGGCCGCTTTTTCGCCATTGCGGCGATCGTCGCGCTCGGCATCGGCTTTTTCTGCGGTCTGCGCCTGACAAAGAGCGCCATGCTCCACACGCTCGACCGCTACCTCTCGGATCACCGATTCTATGACTTTGCGCTCTACAGCTCGGTCGGCTTTGACTCACAGGCGGCGGAGCGCATCGCCGCGCAGGACGGCGTGGATGCCTGTGAGGGCAGCAAAAGTCTGGACGCGCTTGCCACCATGGACGGATACCCGCAGGCAGCCTACCGTTTTATCAGCCTTCCGCAGCAGATCAACACGCTCGAATTAAAGCAGGGTCGACTACCGCAGAACGCGACGGAGTGCCTTGCCGACGCGTGGACTTATACGAAGGAGGATCTTGGCAAGACGGTTAGCGTGGACGACCCGCAGATCGGTCTCGCCGCACAGAAATACACCGTCGTAGGCTTGGTCAAATCGCCGCTCTATCTCAACAACGAGCGCGGCAGCACCTCGGTCGGGACAGGAACGCTCACAGGCTTTTTCTACCTGCCGAAGGATGCTTTCCTCGACGACTATGACACGACACTCTATGTGACCCTGACAGGCGCGCACGGCTCGGTCTATTCCGCCGCTTACCGCGACTCGGTCGACGCGGCGCGCACACAGGTGACGGAGCTTGCCGCGCAGGAGGCGCAGCAGCGTGCGGCACAATTCGGGCAGAGCGCGCAGAGCTATGTGCTCGACCGCGATGACAATGTGGGCTATGCCTGCTTTGAAAGCGATTCGGACATCGTAAACAGTGTTTCGCGCGTATTCCCTCTGTTTTTCTTTGCGGTCGCGGCGCTCATCTGCATCACCACGATGACGCGGATGGTCAGCGAACAGCGCACGCAATCCGGTGTGCTCAAGGCGCTGGGGTACTCAGACCTCTCCATCATGAACATTTATTTTCTCTACGCAACGAGCGCTTCCCTGCTCGGCTGCGTGGTCGGCCTCGCGGCCGGTTCGCTCTTCCTGCCGCAGATACTGTTTCGAGCCTACAATATCACGTACGGTTTTTCCTCCCGACTACTCTACACCTTCGATTGGGCGCTGGCGCTGTACGCTTCGGTGGCGTATCTGCTCTGCGCGTTGAGCGCAACTTGGCTTGCCATTCGCTCGGAACTTGTGCGTCCCGCCGCGCAGCTGATCCGGCCGAAAGCGCCGAAAGTCGGCAAGCGCATTCTCCTTGAGCGCACCGACCTATGGGAGCATATCGGCTTTTTGTGCAAGGTCTCCATTCGTAATCTCTTGCGTTACAAGTTGCGGATGTTCATGATGATCATCGGCATCGGCGGCTGCACTGCACTGTTGATCACGGGCTACGGCTTACGCGACTCCATTGCAAACGTCGTCAACTACCAGTTCGACGAGATCACGACCTATGATCTGGACGTGGTCTTCCGTGCGCCGCAGGACGACGGCCTTGAAAACGCGCTCTACGTCTCGCAGGAGAGCTTCGACGTGTCGGGCGGTGGAAAGAGCAAGGAGGCGTATGTGCTGAGCGTGAAGGGCGACGACACATCGGGCTTTGTCGATCTACACGACGGGAACAAGGCTGTTTCCTATCCGACGGACAACGCGTGCATCCTGAGTCGTGCGCTTGCCGATACGCTGGGTATCAAGGTCGGCGATACGCTGACCATCGACCACCGTTTTTCCGTGACGGTCAGCGGCATTTTTGACAACTATCTGTATCACTACGTCTACCTAAACGGCGCAACCTACACGGAGGGCTTCGGGCACGCGCCGCAGTACCGCACGGCATGGGTGTCGCTGCCGGAGGGCAGTGACGTGCGCGAGACGGCCGCCTCGCTGCGCAGCGACGCGAATGTCCTGTCCGTCAATGTCAGCGACGATCTTCGCGAACGCATGGGCACGATGATGCAGAGTCTGAACTACATCGTCCTTATCGTCGTGATCTGCGCCGCCGTGCTTGCCTTTATCGTGCTTTACAATCTGACAAACATCAACATTACGGAGCGCACGCGGGAGATCGCCACGATCAAGGTGCTCGGTTTTTACGACGCGGAGACCAACCGCTATATTCTGCGCGAAAACCTGATCCTGACCGTACTCGGCGCGTTGGCCGGTATCCCGATGGGCATTGCGCTGCACGCCTATGTCATGGCGCAGATCAAGCTGGATCTTATCTGTTTTGACGTGCGCATTTCGCTATTGAGCTTTGCACTCAGCGTGCTTATGACCGTACTCTTCGGCGTCGCGGTCAATCTGCTGCTCAAGCGGAAAATTCGCGGCGTGGATATGGCGCAGGCGCTGAAATCGGTCGAATAAAAAAGCTCTTTACTTTCCGGATGAATTGGTATATGATATAGGTTAGAAAGGGGTGTGAGCACTATGGAAGACAACACCATCAAATTCGCGGTACCCGTGGAAAATGAGGGTGAGATGAAGCAGATCCTGACACAGATCTACTGCTCTCTGACCGAAAAGGGATATAATCCCATCAATCAGATCGTCGGCTATATCCTCTCGGAGGATCCCACCTACATTACAAACCACAACAATGCTCGCAGCCTGATCTGCAAGCTCGACCGTGACGAGCTGTTGCAGGAGCTTGTCCGCCATTACCTCTTCGATTGAGGCCAAAAACGCGAGCAAACCGGCGCATGGCAAGGCGTGCAGCAAGTCAAAACTGCTCTTTGGCATTTTGACGGTTTTATGACAGTCTGTGGGGCTTTCGCTTGGCGGAAGCCCCGCTCTGTTTCCCCTCCCAAAACAACATCCAACCCTCTCCCAGCGTTACCGGACCGGTGTAATCGGCGAAGCACATTTTGTTACCATTTTATTTTTTCCGGCCAAAGTGTTGACAAAATCGTTTCCGTGTGTTACAATTCGGTTACATTTTCTTCTGGAGGTAGCTATGTCCGAAAAAAATGAAGTCCTGATGTACAAGGGACATCCCCTGATGCGGAAGGACAATCTGGTCTACTACGGCTCCATGGCAGACGAGTACATCGTCATGCTGCAGATCCTGGAGACAAAAAAGCTCAACGATCTTGACCTTGCGACAAAGGTCTCCGTTCAGCTTCAGCGCACCGACCCGAACGCGAAGGCGCGCGACCGCGTTGTGAAGAAAAGCGAAAAAGACGGCTTCTACACTGCTTTGGATGTTGGCTGTGTGTGGCTGGAGCGTGCATTGAACGCAAAATAAAAACTTACCTTGGGAGGGTACATACCATGAAACGGATCACAAGACTTTTGACCGTCCTTATGCTTGTGCTTGCTGTTACCGCCTGCGCCGTTCTGCCCGCAGCGGCGACGGAGCTGAAAACCGGCATCGGCGTCGTGGAGGCCAACGGCGGTCTGCGCGTCCGCGCAAAGCCCAATACCTCGGCAAAAATTTTGGCCACCGCGCACGACGGCGACAGCGTTGTCATCATTCGCCGCGTCGGTCAGTGGTATCTCGTAAACTACAATCTGCACATCGGCTATATCCACAGCGACTATGTTACCTACAAGTCCCGTGAAAACATTGATCTCGGCAAGGGTTCCGTCGATCCGGCGGTCGCTAACCTCCGCTCCGGCCCCTCTACCGCCTCTTCCCTCGTCGCGCAGCTCAAGGCGGGCGAAACGGTGCAGATCATCGGCTTTAATACCAACTGGTACAAAGTCACCTATGGCAGCAAGACCGGCTACATCCGCAGCGACCTCGTGACCCTGCTGGAAAAGCCCGCACAGAACTATGGCACCGCAGCGACGCTCACGACGAACGGCAGCACGGGAACCGGCGCCTCTTCTTCCTCCACCTCGGCGGGACAGAAGATCGCGGACTACGCGCTGCAATATGTCGGCTACCGCTACGTATACGGCGGCGCGGATCCCTCCGGCTTTGACTGCTCCGGCTTTGTCAAGTACGTCTTTACGCACTTCGGCTACAAGATCAATCGCACCGCGACGGCGCAGCTCGCGGACGGTTATGCCGTCTCGCGCGACAGCCTCCAGCCCGGCGATGTCATCTACTTCGGTTACGGCAGCACTGCGCAGCACGTCGGCATTTACATCGGCAACAACCAGTTTGTCCACGCGCAGAACAGCAGCACCGGCGTCGTCATCTCCAGTCTTTCCGAGTCGTGGTACGCAAATCGCTACCTGACCGCACACCGCATCGCCGGTTGATCGTATAAATCATCGCCCTGAAGCGTTTGCTTCAGGGCGATGATTTATATTTTTACCGTTTGCGGGAAAGATAGCAAAAACGGAGGTGCTGCCAATGGAACCGCTGCATCGCGGAAAACAAAGTATCATATTTTCTGAACTACCCGCCATTGTCTCCTACGCGTCCGTGGCAGGAAAAAAAGAGGCGGAGGGACCGCTGTCCGGCAGCTTCGACCTGACGAGCAAGGACACGACCTTCGGCCAGCGGACATGGGAAAAGGCGGAAACACAAATGCAAAAAACGGCGCTTCGTCTTGCACTGGAAAAGGGCGGCGTCGACAAGTCCGAACTGGACGCAGCGTTTATGGGCGACCTGCTCAATCAGTGCATCGGTTCGAGCTTCACCGTGCGCTCCATGAAGATCCCGACCTTCGGGCTTTACGGCGCCTGCTCCACCATGGCAGAGAGCCTGCTTTTGGCTGCGATGAGCGTTGACGGCGGCTACTGTCGCAAGGCGCTCGCGCTGACCTCTTCGCACTTTGCTTCCTCCGAGCGGCAGTACCGCTTCCCGCTCGGCTATGGCGGGCAGCGCACACCGACGGCGCAGTGGACGGTCACGGGCGCGGGCGCCGTGATCCTCGCAAGGAGCGGCAAGGGGCCGTTTCTTCGCTCGGCCACGATCGGTACGATCGAGGACTACGGGATCAAGGACGCGGCCAACATGGGCGCGGCAATGGCTCCGGCGGCTTTCGAGACGATCCGCGCGCATTTTGACGATCTCAAGCTCGCGCCGGAGGACTACGATCTGATCGTCACGGGTGATCTGGGCAGCTTAGGTCACCAGATCGTGCAGGAGCTGTTTCAAAAAGAGGGCGTCACGCTGGCAGACCGCTACCGCGACTGCGGCATGATGATCTACGACGCCAAGCGGCAGGACGTCCACTGCGGCGGCAGCGGATGCGGATGCAGCGCAAGCGTGCTGTGCGGCTATCTGCTCAACCAGATGCGCCGGCATACACTGACGCGGCTGCTCTTCTGCGGCACGGGCGCACTGCTCTCCCCGCTCTCGACGCAGCAGGGCGAGTCCATCCCCGCCGTCTGCCACGCGGTATCCATCTGCACGGAAAGGAGCTAAGAATGGACTATGTAAAAGCATTTCTGGTCGGCGGTCTGCTGTGTCTCATCGGCCAGATCCTGATCGACAAAACAAAGTTGACGCCCGCGCGCATTTTAGTCTCCTATGTCGTCATCGGCGTGCTGCTCGGCGCGGTCGGGCTGTACGGCAAACTCGTGGATTTCGCAGGCGCGGGCGCGACTGTTCCTCTGACCGGCTTCGGGAACACCTTGGCAACGGGCGTGAAGGAAGCCGTTGACGAAAAAGGATTCTGGGGCATTTTCACGGGCGGTCTGGGCGCGACCGCTGCGGGCATCTGCGCCGCGATCGTCTTCGGCTGGCTTGCCGGACTGATCTTTAAGCCGAAGGACAAATAGGCGGATAAGCGGACAGACGTCGGGCATACTATGCACGCGGACAAACCGTAATGAAAATCATTGGAGGATTGAAAAATGGAAAACCGTAAGCAAAACCAGCAGAACAACCAGACGAATCAGAACAACCAGAACCGTCAGGAAGACCGCAAGTAATGCAAACGGAAGGGCTGTCAGACGGCAGCCCTTCCTCTTTTCAAAAACGGGAGGGGAGAAACTTGAAAAACGAAGAAAAAATGCTGCAAGAGATCCGCAAAGCAACGCAGATGGGCTGCTACGGCATTCAGGCCGTCCTTGACGAAACTGCCGACCGTGATCTTGCGGAAGCACTCAAGGAGCAGCACACGGAGTATGACAAGCTCTTTCGGGAGGCCGACCGGCTGCTGCACGAGCGCGGCAGCAGCGGCAAGGACATCAATTTCATGGCACGCTACGGCGCAATGATGAGCTCGAAGGCAAAGGTGCGCACAAGCAGCGACCCGACGGCAAAGATCGCGGAACTGATGATGGAGGGAAACACGCGCGGAATGATCAAAAGCATCCGAAACATCCGCACCATGGGGCTGTTAGAGCCGCAGATCTCCAATCTTTCCACCCGTCTGCTGCAAACCGAGCAGGCGAACATCGACCAGATGAAGCATTTCCTATAAGCAGGAACACATCCCGTTGGCGCGGCATAAACTATCCGCGAAGGAGGTGCGCTATGCCAACCAACGGTTACTTAAAGGTGCGCGTTTTTACCTCGGAAGCCCAGATCCCCATCGACGGCGCGAGCGTCACGATCACGCAGGTGCTGCCGGACGGCGGCAGCCGCTTGATCGCCGTCCGGCTGACGGATGAAAGCGGATTGGTCGGGCCGATCGCCATTCCCGCGCCGGAACGGGCGGACAGCCAGAGCGCGGGGAAGAAAAATCCGTTTACCGACGTCGATCTTTTGATCGACATGAACCAATATGAACGGGTACTGATCGAAAATGTGCAGATCTTCGCCGGAGAGCAATCGGAGCTGAATCAGGAGCTGATCCCACTTTCCGAGTATCCGGAGTTTTGGAACGAGACGGAACTGATCCGCATTCCCCCGCAGGAGCTGTAGCTATGGTCACAGTCACTCCGTACATTCCGAAAAACATCACCGTCCATCTCGGTGCGCCGGACGCGAGCGCGGCAAACGTTACCGTCCCGTTCATCGACTATGTAAAAAACGTCGCTTCCAGCGAGATCTATCCCACATGGGAGCGCAGCGCTCTGACGGCGAACATCCTCGCGATCGTGTCCTTCGCACTCAACCGCTTTTACACTGAGTTCTATCGCAGCCGTGGCTACCCGTTCGATATTACGTCCTCCACGGCGATCGACCAGAAATACATCTACGGTCGCAACATCTTCGGCTCCATTTCGCAGCTCGTCGACACGCTGTTTAACGACTATCTGCGGCGCAAGACCTTTGTTGAGCCGCTGGCCGCACAGTTTTGCAACGGGACGACCGTCACCTGCGACGGGCTGAGTCAATGGGGCTCGCAGTCGCTTGCCCAGCAGGGGCAGAATGCCATACAGATCCTCCGGCGCTACTACGGAACCAACATTGAGATCGTCAACGATGCGCCCGTGCGTGGCTACACGCCCTCCTACCCGGGCAGTCCGCTGCGGCGCGGTGCGAGCGGCCCCAAGGTCGTGCAGGCGCAGGTCATGCTCGACCGCGTTGCGCGCAGCTACCCCGCAATCGCACGCATTTCTCCCATCGACGGCATCTTCGGCAGTCAGACGGAAAGCTCCGTGCGCACCTTTCAGCGCATTTTTAACCTCAGCGTTGACGGCGTGATCGGTCAGGCGACTTGGTATCAGCTCGTGCGTCTGTATGTGGGGATCAACCGCCTGACGGAGCTGAACTCTCAGGGGCAGACCTTTTACGGCGTGAGCTGGCAGGCGCCGTCGAACCTCTCCAGCGGAAGCACGGGGCAGAAGGTGAGCCAGCTGCAATATATGTTAAACGTCGTGTCTGAATTTGTGCCAAGTGTGCCGAGCGTCACGCAGGACGGTATTTTCGGTCCGGCCACGCAGCGATCCGTCCTCGCCTACCAGCGCTTTGCCGGTCTGACCGTGGACGGGATCGTCGGCCCCGCGACATGGGATTCCCTATACAACCGCGTTTCCGGCATACTTTCGGAAAATGAGCTGCGCAAGCTGCAAACGCCCTCCGGCGTCCTCCAGCTTGGCGACACGGATTTTTAGGAGGGATCATATGGGTATCCATTCTTTTCCGGAGGTATCGCCGGTCTATGACCTGCAAACCATGCTCTACGGGATCGATCCCGATTCCGTCTTGGGGCGCGACGGCATCTTCGGGCAAGAGACGCATGAGGCGGTCGTCGCCTTTCAGAAAAAGCATGGCCTTGCGCAGAACGGCAAGGTAGATCAGGCGCTCTGGGAGCTGCTGCGAAAAGAATATCGCAGTGCGCGTGTTGAACGCGGTCAGGCAGAGCCGCTGTTAATTGTTCTCCAGCCCGGTCAGATCATTGAGGTCGGCGGAAAAAACGCCCACCTCTATCTTGTGCAGGGAATGCTGCAAGCGCTCGCGCTGTACTTTGAAATGCCATCCGTCGCCGCGACCGGCGTGCTCGATCCGCAGACGAAGGAAGCGCTGCAATGGCTGCAATGTGCGTCGGAGCTTCCACAGCACGGGGCGATCGACCGCGCCACGTGGCGTCATCTTGCCAACCTCTACCGACAAACCGTGGGGGACGGTACCGGCGTTTTCCCCTACCGTGTCACACATAAGGCTGGATAATTGAGAAAAGCTATGATAAGATAGAAAAAAGGAGGCACAGCCATGTACAAAAACATTCCGAAAAAAGAAAAACTGCTCCTGAAGGAGCAGATCGCCTACCAGCAGGGGCAGGTCGTGAGCAAGACGCTCGTGCAGAACGAGCGGATGAGCCTGACGCTGTTCTCCTTCGATCAGGGCGAGGAGATCTCTACGCATGCTTCCGGCGGTGACGCGATGGTCACAGTGCTTCAGGGCACGGGACGCTTCACTGTCGGCGGAGAGCCGTTCGTGCTGACCGAGGGCGAAACGCTCATCATGCCCAAGGACGTCCCGCACGCCGTCTACGGCGAAGAGCGCTTTAAGATGCTTTTAACGGTGTCGTTCTAACACAACAAGAAAAGGGGGAGGCCGCATAGCCTCCCCTTTGTTATCTTCTATAGATCGTACGCTGCTCGCGCAGGTCATAGGTACGGTAAAAACGCGCGGGCGACAACCCCCGACGGACACAGGCAAGGAAGATCTCGGCGCAGGCATTCGTGTCGCTGTCGGCCTGATGGTGGTCAAGCGCGATCTGCAAATAGTCGCTGACCGTGTTGAGCCGGTGGTTCGGAAGCTGCGGGAAGCACGCTCGTGCCATGCGGCACGTGCAGGCATACCGCGCCGTATCGCGCCACACGATACCGTAGGCGCGCAGGCACTTGGCAAGCACGCCCATATCAAACGGCGCGTTGTGCGCAAGCAGGATACCGTCGGAAAGGATCGGCTCGAGCAGCGTCCAAAGCTGGGCAAAATTCGGCGCATCGACGACCATTTCCGGCGTGATGCCGGTCAGCTCCATGTGAAAAGGCGAAAACTCGCACTCCGGATTTACATAGGTGGAAAGCGTCCGGACGATCTGCCCGTCCTCTATGACCGCCACACCGATGGCGCTCATCCGGTCGTTTCTGTAATTCGGCGTTTCGACATCAAAGGCTATGTATCGCATTATTTCGCCTCCCTGCCCTGCATTATACCATCGTGGGCGCGGCATGGCAAGCGATTTGTAACCATTTGTTGTTGCCAATCTGACGGGCTTCTGCTATATTAAACTCAGCTTAATGAAAAGGAGGCGCCAGAAATGGCATTTTGCCCGAATTGCGGAGCCAATGTCGGCGACGCAAAATTCTGCGGGAGCTGCGGCTACCCCATCGCCGCGCAGCAGCCCGCCGCACCTTCCACGCCCCAGCAAGCACCCGTGCAGGCACCCGCACCCCAGCAGTCCTACGATCAGGTCGCGTCACCTTACGCGCAGGTGCAGCAGTCCGCCGAGCCTACGCAGTCCCCCTACGCGCAGCCTCAGCAGCCCTATACCCCGCAGCCGAACGCACCGAAGAGCAAAAAGAGTAAGGTCATCCTTTTCTGTGGGATCGGCGTTCTCCTGCTGGCCGCCGTCGCGGTGGCGCTCTATTTCCTCGTTATTAAGAAAGATCCGGATACGACGCTTTCCGCAGGCTACTACCGTATGACTGCCGCCAAATCGGACGGTGAGGTCATCGACCTTGACGGAATGGAAGAATCCTATCTTCTCCTCTCTTCGGACGGCACCGGCGTTGCCTATATCTTTGAGGAAGAAGACGATCTGACATGGAGCGAGGACGAATTGCAGATCGCAGGCGAGACGCTTCCCTACACCTACAAGGACGGCAAGCTGAAGGTCACCATGGACGAAGACGAATACACCTTCGTCAAAAAAGGCGGTTCCGCGCAGAAGCCGACGGCAGAAACAAAGGAGCCTTCCGCCGCCCCCGCGACCGAAGCGCCGCCGGAGGAACCGACCGTTTCCGTAGACGCCTCCTTCCCGCGCTACTATGTGGTCGAGGAGGCCAGCGACGGCGCCAATACCTATGACCGCAACACGCTCCTCACTTACAATCTGGACATTTTCGTTGTGCTATACGAAGACCACAGCGGCGTTATCGTCCTCAATACCGAAGGCCATATACTGCAATGGGACGAAGCGTATCTGTACGACGGAACGGACAGCATCCCCTATTCTTCCGACGATCCGACGGAGCTGCGGATCGACTATTCGGATATGCGGATGACCCTGCGGCTGAGCAACGATCCCATTCCCCCCTATTACATCAACTCCGATCCGGAACCGACGGAGGACACCGGCATTTCCTATTGGGAGCACGACTGGTACGGCTGGTGGATCGCCTACAACGTGACCGGCAATTTCTCCGAATGGGGCGACAACGCATGGTGGGACTGCTGTGCCCGCTTTAGCGCGCTGGACGAAGAGACACTGTCCTGCATCCTATGGGATGAAGACCTTCCGATCAGCAACGCGCTTTCCGAAGTGACCTTCCGGTATACCGCGGGGGAGAGCGACACGTCCGGCGGCTACCTCAGCTCGCAGTCCGGCGGCTATTTCATGGATGCCACGATCGGTGCGGGCGACTGGAACGTCACCACGGAGGGGGCGGAGTATCCCGACCTCATCACCGTCACGGGCACCTACACCGATCCGGCAAATGCCGAAAATACCTTTGATTACATCATCGTCCTGCGCCCGTGGGGAACGACTTGGGAGGACTGGTATGCAGACGATCCCACCTGCCTGCCATACAACTACGAAAGCTGGTATCTGCCGCTTCTGGATTCGGGAGTGACGGAAGCCCCCGATGAGATCGGCGGGTATTAATCCGCTTTCCTTTGTCCATACTCTCCGCGGAGGGATGCATTATGGTCAAAGGAACGACCCGTCAGGTCGTTATACTGAAATCACCGCAAACACAGTTGTTTGAACAGGCGATCTTCTTTTTGCGTGAGGATTGCAGCGCCGATGCGCAGACCTTGCTTGAAGAGGCGCGCCGCCTTGCCCAGACACAGACGGTGCCGAGAAAACGGCACCTGACCGGCGGACTGTGCGCACTGCTGGGTGCGCTGCCGGTCGGCGCGCTGTGGCTTCTTACAACACTGCTTGCATAAAAGAGCGGCTGCCCGTTACTGGGCAGCCGCTATCTGTTTTCCGATCGGGCAGGACTGCGCGTAGGGGCAGTCCGGATAATCACAATCCGTCTCGCCGTCCTCCACGAGCACCGTGCGCGCCCCGTCCAGCACGCGGCAGTAGCCGCTGAAAAATGCCTCCGTCATCGCTCGACCTCCTGCACCGTCCGATCCTTCACGCGGAAGACCCTGTCGCAGTGTTCGATCGTCGTCAGGCGGTGCGCGACGATGATCAGCGTTTTTTTCTTTCCAAGGGCGTTGACCGCGTCCATCAGCGCCTTCTCCGTCTCATTGTCCAGTGCGGACGTTGCCTCATCCAAGAACAAGATCTCCGGATCGTTGTAGAGCGCTCTTGCAATACCGATGCGCTGGCGCTGTCCGCCCGAAATGCGCACGCCGCGCTCGCCGATCACGGTGTCCAGCCCGTCTTCCAGTGTGCGGACAAAGTCGGCAAGCTGCGCGTCCTCCAGCGCCTTCCACACACGCGTATCGTCGATCCGCTCTTTTTCCACGCCGAGCGCCACGTTGTTTCGGATGGTATCGTCGACCAAGTAGATATTCTGCGGGATATAGCCGATGTGCTTCTGCCACTGCGCATAATCCTGCGCAATATCCAGCGTGCCGTAGCAAACCGCGCCGGTCTGCGGCTTCAGAAGGCCGAGGATCAGATCGACCAGCGTCGTCTTGCCCGCGCCCGTCACGCCGATGATGCCGACCGACTCCCCGTGCGCGATCTTCAGATTGACATTCTCCAGAACCGGCTCCTTCTTGTTCGGGTAGGTATAAGAGACGTTTGTCAGGAAAATGTCCTCTTCACAGCCAAGGTGCACCGTGCGGCGGATCTTCTTTTTCTCCTCAATCTCCGCAAGGCGCTCCGCCTCCTCCCGATCCGACTGAGTAAGATCCTCATAAAGCGCTTCAAGCGACGGCAGGCTGTAGGTTATGGTGTTGATATAAGAATTGATGCTAAAGATGGATTTGATGTTGGAATGGATAACAATAATTTCGTTATTTTGAATACAACCCTTACAAAGGATTTAATTAATGAAGGTATTGCTCGTGAATTAATTTCAAAAGTTCAAACAATGAGAAAGAACAATAACTATGAATTAACTGATAGAATAAATATTACTTATTCAGCTGATGAAGATATAAAATTAGCAATAGATGATTTTAAAGATTATATCATGCATGAAACTTTAGCAAAG
>USIH01000013.1 GCA_900554705.1 uncultured Eubacteriales bacterium | reverse complement strand
AGAGAAGTCAAGCTGCGCGAGGAGGAGGCAATCGGAATTGCCGAAAAATACGGTTTGCCGTACATAGCGCTTCAGAAGGTATTTGACGATGCTCTAAAGCTTTATGATGACCCTTCATACTGGACGTTTGACGGGGTGCATCCGATGGCGGCGGGACATATGCTTATAGCCGAGGCATGGAAGAAATGCTTTGATAAAAATTTCAGATAGGGGAAGTGTTTTTGTGAAGAAAGATTCTCTCAGAAAAGTTTTCCTTACGGCAATGTTTATTGCTATAGGTTTTGTGCTGCCTTTTTTCACAGGGCAAATTCAAAAAGTTGGGAATATGCTTTTGCCAATGCATCTCCCGGTTTTCCTGTGCGGACTTATATGCGGATGGCAGTACGGGCTTGCCGTGGGGGCGGTGACGCCGCTGCTCCGGAGCGCACTGTTTGGTATGCCGCCGATGATGCCGACCGTTTGTCCGCTACGAACCGAGAAGGAAATGTCGCTCAGCGCGTCCGCGCCGCCCTGCGCGTAGCGGAGGCTCACATGGTCAAAGCGCAAGACCTGCTCCGTATCCGTCCCGCGCGCATCGCCGAAGGACATGGCGCAGGGCGTGTCGAGGATCTGACCGATGCGGCCCATGCAGGAGACGGATTTGCCAAGCAATACGACAAGGTTCGCAAGCTTCACGGTCTCGATCAAGATCTGCCCGATGTAGTTGATCAGCGCGATAACGTCGCCCGTCGCCAGCGTTCCGGTCTCCACACCGTCCGCGCCGAGCCAAAGGATCAGCACGATACCGGCGTTAATGACGACATAGGTCAGCGGGTTCATCAGCGCCGCGACCTTACCGGCAAGCAGCTGCGTCTTTTTCAGCGCCGCGTTGACCGCATGAAAGCGCTTTTGCTGCACGGCCTCTCTGCCGAAGGCGCGGATAACACGCACACCGTTCAGATCCTCGCGTGTCTCGTTTGTCACATCGTCAAGGCGCTGCTGCACATCGCGGTAGAGCGGCGCGGTAAAGTGAAGGATCGCAAACACAATGCCCAGCAGCACAGCGATCACACCGACAAAGACAAGTGCGATGCGTGTGTCGATCGTAAAGGCAAGCGCCATCGCACCGAATACGACAAACGGGCTGCGTAAAAACAGGCGCAGGAACATATTGATCCCGCTCTGCACCTGATTGATGTCACTGGTCATGCGCGTAACGAGCGTGGACGCGCCCAAACGGTCAAGCTCGGTAAAGCCGAAGCCTTGGATCTTCTCGAGGAGCGTATGGCGCAGGCCGCTTGCCGTTCCTACGGCAGCCTTCGCCGCGAAGTACTGCGCAACGAAGCTGCACAACAGCCCCATCAGCGCCATAACGAGCAGCAGCGCAAAGCGCGTGAAGATATAATGCCGGTCATTTTCAAGAATGCCGACATTGATGATGCGCGCGACGATCAGCGGGACAGCGAGGTCGAATCCCGCCTCCAGCATCTTAAACAGCGGGGCAAGGATCGCCTGAAGCTTGTATTTTTTCAAATAAGGAAGCAAATGCCGCATAGGTTTCTCCATTTCAAATGATCAGATTTTTTCCATCGCCTCCTGCGCCGCCTGCACCGCCGCCTCATCCGGACGGCAGCGGAGGCAAAACGCGGGAACCTCCATGACAAACCGGGACAGCAAGTCCGTGATCCTCTGCAAAAATGCCGTGTCCCAAGTATTAACCGTCAGCTGCGGGTAGAGCCTGCGCAGCGCCTGCACCGGAGAGAGCGGCGTGACGGAAAGGGTTTCGGCCTTCTCCGGAAAGAACACCGCGCGGATCGGCGCGCCTTCCGGCCGGTAGATGCCGGAGGAACCGCAAAAGGGCGAGCCATAGCCCCAGAACCGCGCCTCCCGCCTGCGGATCACGCAGCGGTCGCCGTTAAGAACGTCGGCATTTCGGTAGCGCCTCCACAGCTCCGCCTGCGTGGATTTCCCAGCGCCTGACGCGCCGCAGAAGAGGATTGCCTCCCCCGCCCATGAAACGAGCGAGCTGTGTAGGAGCATCGCCGCGTGACGATAAAACAAATATTCGCCGCAAAGCAGCGGCGCCATCGTGCAGTTCGATGTATAGCGCGCAAGGTCGCTCTCCGGCAGGTAGACCGTGTGCATCCCGTTCTCGCGCAGCAAGACGGCGGCACAGTTTCCGTCCGGCGCGCGTAAATTATGAAAGACGCGCAGCTGTCCGCCCTCCGCACGGTAGACGGAGATCGACGGCAGGCGCGCAATCGGCGGCGCGTCGCCGCACGGCACCTCGTGCGCGGCGGTAAACCGGTAGTGCTCCTGCGGCGTCCCTCCCTGCGTCAGAAACGGGCGCAGCTCCGGCGCTACCTCCATCGCAAACGGCGCGGAAAAGCGGACGACGATCTGCGCGATGCCAATATCAAACTGTGTCACACCTTCGCGCTGCACTTCCTCCGCACGTCCGCTCGGTCTTTCCATCCGGCACTCCTTCATTTTGCTCATTTTTTCTGAAACTAATATAGTGTCCTGCGGGAGGGTTGTCAAGAGCGCACAGAAAGGTTTGCAAATTAGTGCTTGCTTTTCGGTGCGCTTGACTCTATACTGTAAAAAACACTGCATGGAAGGGTGAATGCTATGGTTCCTTATCGTGAAATGTCGAAAGCGGCGCTGCAAAGCGAGTATGACACGGTACGCACGGCCTACGAGGCGTATCGCTCCAAGGGCTTATCGCTCAACATGGCGCGCGGAAAGCCGTCGCGCGCGCAGCTGGACATGGTGTCCGATATTCTGACGGTGCTGACCACTGCGGAGGAGTGCCGAGCGGGTAGCGTAGACACCAGAAATTACGGCGAGCTAAGCGGTCTCTGGGAAGCAAAGCAGCTCTTCGCGTCGCTCCTCGGCTGCCGTCCGGAAGAGTGCTTCATCGGCGGCAACGCTTCGCTCTCCCTGATGTACGACACGATCTCCAAGGCCTTCACGCACGGGCTGCTCCACTCTCCGCAGCCGTGGTGCAAGCTGGAGCGGGTCAAGTTCCTCTGTCCCTCCCCCGGCTATGACCGACATTTCCGCATCACGGAATCCTTCGGCTGTGAGCTGATCTGCGTGCCGATGACGCCGGAAGGGCCGGACATGGCGCTTGTGGAGTCACTCGTGCGTGATCCGGAGGTCAAGGGTATGTGGTGCGTCCCGAAGTACTCAAACCCCGACGGCATCATTTATTCCGACGAGGTCATCGAGCGCATCGCCGCGCTGCGTCCCGCCGCGCCGGATTTCGTGCTGATGTGGGACAACGCGTACTGTGTGCACGAATTTGAAGGCGACTTCCGTCCCTTCCCCGACATTCTGTCGCTCTGCCGCGCGCACGACAACGCGGACATGGTCTTTGAATTTGCGTCGACCTCGAAGATCACCTTCCCTGGCGCCGGCATTTCCGTCATGGCGACCTCGGAGGATAACCTGCGCTATATGGAAGAACTGCTCTCCGTGCAGACCATTTCCTACGACAAAGTAAATCAGCTCCGACACGTGCGCTATCTCAAGGATAAGGCGCACACGCTGGCGCTGATGAAGCGTCACGCGGCGATCCTCGCGCCAAAATTTCGCTGCGTGCTGGAGCACCTCAAGGCGATCGCGCCCTTGCAGCTCGCGCAGTGGCAGACGCCGAAGGGCGGCTATTTCGTCTCCGTCAACACGAACCCCGGGCTTGCGCGGCGCACGCTCGCGCTCTGCAAGGAAGCCGGTGTGACGATGACGCCCGCTGGCGCGACCTTCCCCTACGGCATTGACCCGAACGATTCCAATATCCGCATCGCGCCCTCGCTTCCCCCCGTGGAGGAGCTTGACACGGCGATGAACATCTTCTGCCTCTCGCTGCGCCTCGCCGCGCTGGAGCAGCTCTTGTAAATGAACAGAGACCGCGCCGCTCTTCGGTTTTGAGCGGCGCGGTCTCTGTTTAGCGTTTTGTGAGCTTTCCGTCGGAAAGCCGGTATACCTCATCGGCGCGATCCATGACCGTCAGGTCGTGCGTTACCACGATGACACAGCGGTTTTCCTCGTGCGCAAGCTGACGGAGCAGGTCAATGATGATGTAGCTGTTCTCGCTGTCGAGATTGCCGGTCGGCTCGTCGGCAAGAAGCAGCCGCCGATCCATCGTCAGACCGCGCGCTATGGCGACGCGCTGCTGCTCGCCGCCGCTGATCCGCGACGGATAGCGATCGAGCAGCGCCTCCGGCAGTGAGACCTTCTGCGCAAGACGCTTCGCTTCCTGTCGCGCCTGCGCGCGGTCGAGTCCGCAAAGCTCCATCGGATAGAGAATGTTTTCCAGCACGGTCAGCAGCGGGAACAACGCAAAGTCCTGATAGATCACCGCGATCTTTCTGCGGCGGTATTCGTCTAGATCGAGCTTTCCCGTCGGCGTACCTTCAAAGAGGATCTCGCCGCTGTCCGGAAGGTCAAGCCCCGCCATCAGAGACATCAGCGTGCTCTTACCCGCGCCGGATTTCCCGACGATCGCATAGAGTTTTCCCGTTTCAAACGCACAGCTCATGCCGCACAGGACGGCGGCAGCAGTCTTGTGATAACGGTAGGTCACATCGCGAAGTTCCAAAAGCGTCATGTTTCCCCTTCCCTTCTCTTTTTTAATAGATTCCCTCCGCGCAGGAAGGAGAGCAGCGCCCCGAGCAGCCACAGCATGACGAACGCCGCCGTCAGGTATTGCGCCGCCACGGCGGTATGCAGCAGGCGGCAGATGAGAAGCGCCGCCGCGCCGACCGGCAGGAGGAGCAAGACCTGCTCAAGCAGCAAACTGCACAGCGCCCGTCCCGCGCTTGCTCCGACGCAGCGCATCATACGCTGCTCTCTTTTGCGCATTTGTGCCTGAAGGAACGCAAAAACAGGCGCAAGCGCGAGCGTCAGCAGTTCGACCGCAGGGAAAATATGCTCCATATACCACAGGCGCTGGCTGACGGATTTTTCCGTTGCATGGTATGCCGCGTCCTCCACAAGCAGCCATGTACGCAGCCGCCCGACCTGATTTGGTTCGCAGAAACCGGCCTGCGTAAGCATATCCTTAAACGAGGAAAGGCTCGCTCCGTTTTTCACACGGAACACCGCGCTTTGCAGGCGCTGTGCGGCAAAGTAGGTATTTGGCAGCAGCTCCGGCTCCTCGATCGGGTCGCAGCCGTAAAACGCGGGCAGGTTTGCATAAACGTTCTCCCCGCCGAGCGCGTCGGTGTAGCATCCGATCACGCGCATGGGTAAATTGTAGAGAGAGTCGATGCTCTGCGCGATGTGCGTGAACATCACCTCATATGTCACCTCATCGCCAAGCGAAAGGCCGTACGCCTCCATCACGCGCTTTGGCATGACGCATACCGTCTCGTCATGCAGCTTCTTCAGGCTGCCCTCGTCATGCCCCTCCAAGAAGGAGACCTCCAGAGAAGGGCTGAAGAGGAAGGCCGGCGCGTCACGCAGCCCGTTTGTAAAGACAAGGCGCGGGTTTTGGGTCAAAAACAGGCCGGTCGCATACTCTTTTGCAAAAGAGCCTTGCGGCACATCGGTAAAGCCCGGCCCCACATGATCCGTTCCGTGCGTGCCGAAGGCAAAATGGCACGGTTCGCTGATCGTGACCGTCAGGCTTGTCACCCCGTCAAACGATGCGAGCGTGCGGACGGTGTCTGCATCCAGCGCGAGCTGATCCGGCGTTTTTCCGTGAATATCGGTAAAATAGCCGCGGATCTCCGTGTTGCTCCGGATTTCGGAAAGGGCGCGGCGGCAGTTTGTCAAGCTGAGGGAAAAGCGCGCAAAGAGCAGCGCCGCGCACAGAACGGCGACCACAGGCAGCGCCGACCGCGGACCGCCGCGAACGGCGGACAGCAGCGCGTATTTCATCGCGCCGCCGGAAAGGTCACGCGAGCGCACCGCGCCGCCGCGCAGACGACGCGTGCGGACTTTTCTCCGCCGCTTCACGCTCAGGCGCGCAAGGAGGAGGCAGGCCAGCAAGCAAAGCAGGCACACGGCACAGCCAATCACCACAAAGAGCGCAAGGCGCGGCGGGGATGCGAAAGAGCTGAGCGCCAGTCGCATGGTCAGGTTGCTGTTGCTGTAGCGCATATCGCGGCTTGCAGCGGCAAGCGTCCGGTCGACAAGCGTCACCATTTTTCCGGAGAGCAAGGCGCTGCATCCCGCGCCAAGCGCACAGGCGGGCAGCGCGATGAGCGCCGCACCGGAAAGGAAGTAAACGCAAACATTACCGGTCGAAGCGCCAACGCGCAGCATGGTGCTCCCGATCCGCCGCTGCCGATAAACCGTCAGATAGGCAAACAGGAGCAAAAAACCGAAACCGGCGCAGAGACAAACGGCGCTGATCAGGCGCACCGTCCGCAGCATATTTTCCAGCGGCTCCGCCGCAGCAGCATAGCCTTGGTCGTAGACCGTGATGCGCACGCGCGGCGGAAGCTCTGCCGAGGCCGCAAAGGCCTGCGCGCTCTCGTTTTTCAGGCGAAGCTGACCGATGGTATAGCTGTCGTCCTGTGCCTGCATCGAGACGTTTTCCTGCGGCGGGAGGAAGATCGTCTCGTTCCATCCGTCCTGCGCGCAAAACAGGCCGATGACCGTGTACTGCGCCGTCAGGTCGAACCCGTCGTCGATCAAAAACGGTGTCGTCTGCGTGCGGATGCCAAGCTGCACCGTGTCGAAAAGGCCGACGCCGATCGTTTGCGCAAGCTGTTCGGAGAGAATGCAGGTCTGCCGCTCCTGTGTCGTAAAGTAGCGTCCATGCGTCAGATAAAGCGTCTGCTGCTGAAACGGCAGATAAGAGGACAGATCCTCCATCGCGCGCAGCTCAACGGCATTACTCATAACAGCATAGGACTGCGCGATGCCGGAAAGGAGGCAGTCCTCCTTGTAGGCCGCGCGCTGACCGAGGTCGAGCACAGCGGACTCCTCCACCCCTTCCAAATAGGGCGAGACTTCGAAGTATTTCATCTGCGTCGGCCCGTCGACAAACGTGCCGTGGATGAGATAGCACCTGCCCGCGACAAGCGGCATAAGGTCGCAGCTGACGTAGAGCCGCGTTCTGGTATAGTCCCGATCGGCAAACAGCGTCCGCTCGATCGTTGTCGTATAAGCGCCCGTCGAGGGCTCCAGCCCGGCCGCAACGCTGACGAGGAACACCGCGTTTTTCCGAACTGCATTCACCGAAAACCGGCTTTCCGCATTAAGCACGTAGGCCGTGGCGCGCTCTTCGCGCTGCCACGCCAAGACCGCGTCGTCCTTTCGCGCGGACGACTGCTCAAAAAGCGACGCCGTCTGTGCCTTGCCGTCGCCAATGCGGGTAACGTCGGGGTAATTCTCGCCAAGATATTCAACGAGCCCGATCGTCGTGTAGCTTTCACGGCAGCGCTCGAGCGCTTGCCGGACGGTAAAGGTCATGCCGAGCGAGGTGCCGAGCATCGCAGTCGTCAGCGCAAGCAGGAGAAAGTACAGCAGCGCCTTCTTCCAGCTCCGAAGTACGTTCAGACAGCCATGCCGAACAAACATTTCCCTGCCCCCTTTCCCCAAAAAGTTTTACAGATTATACCACTGTTTTCCTTTGAGTGTCAAGCAATTTGTTTTTTTGTCAAGGACATTTGTCTGCATTTGTTTCCTGTCCGCCCTTGACAACGCCGTCGCCGTCTGTTATGTTTAATAAGGTGATGACAAATGAGCTATGCAGACCTGCGCTACCGCGAGACCTGCCAACGGATCCTCCGCGAGGGCGTCTGGGACACCGGACAGGAAGTCCGTCCGCACTGGAGCGACGGTACTCCCGCGCACACGGTCAAACTCTTCGGCGTTGTAGAGCGCTACGACCTGCAAAAAGAATTTCCGATCATGACCCTGCGGCGCACCGCCTTTCACACCTGCATCGATGAGCTGCTCTGGATCTGGCAAAAGAAATCCAACCGCGTCAGCGAGCTTGGCAGCCACATCTGGGACAGCTGGGCGGACGAAAACGGCACGATCGGCAAGGCCTACGGCTATCAGCTCGGCATTGCCCATGCCTATCCGGAGGGAATGTTTGATCAGGTCGACCGCGTCTTGTTCGACCTCAAGTATCATCCGACCAGCCGCCGCATCCTGACCAATCTCTACAATTTCGCCGATCTAAGCGAAATGGCGCTGTATCCCTGCGCCTACTCCATGACATTCAACGTCAGCGGGAAGACGCTCAACGCGATCCTGAATCAGCGCTCGCAGGATATGCTAACGGCAAACAACTGGAACGTTGTGCAATACGCCGTGCTGCTGCACATGATGGCGCAGGTCTCCGGCCTTGTGGCGGGCGAGCTTGTCCATGTGATCGCAGACTGCCATATTTACGACCGACATATCCCGCTGGTGGAAAAAATGCTTGCATTTGACCCCTACCCCGCACCTGAATTCTATATTGACCCGAAAATCACCGATTTTTACGACTTCCAAGCGTCCGATTTCCAGCTAAAAAACTACCGTTACCATACGCTCGGGGCGCCGATCCCCGTGGCGATATGACAGGGAGGAATTTATGAAAGCGATCGTGAACGTCTCGGAAAACTGGGGGATCGGCTATGAAAACCGATTGCTCTTTTCCATATCCGCCGACCTGCGCCATTTTCGCGCGCTTACTTCCGGCAAGACCGTGGTCTACGGCCGCAAAACGCTCTCCACGTTTCCGAATCAGCAGCCGCTGAAGCACCGCAGGAATATTATTATGTCAACCGATTATCATTTTGCACCGGAGGGTGCGGAGGTCTGCCGCAGCTTTACGGAGCTGCTTGCCCGCCTGCGCGAGCTTCCTTCGGAGGAGATCTTCGTCATCGGAGGCGGCAGCATTTATTGGCGGCTTTTGCCCTATTGCAGCCATGCGCTCGTGACAAAAACGTTAAAAACGTTTCCTGCCGACCGCTACTTCCCCGACCTCGACCATGCGGAGAACTGGCGTTTGGAGCGGGAGGGCGATATAGAGGAAGAGGACGGGATCTCCTTCCAGTTTTTAGATTATGTAAACCTATCGGTTCGGCCGTTATAAAGCGTCAGCGCGTCGGAGAGAAGCCTCCGGCGCGCTGTTTTATTTTATTTCTTGAAGCGGTCGCGCAGCGCGGCAATAAAGGACGGATCCGTGCCGCAGCAGCCGCCGATGAGGCACGCACCCGCGTCAACAAGCGGCTGCATACACTGCGCAAAGCGCTCGCTGTCCATCGGATAGACGGCCTCGCCGGTATCGGAAATGATCGGCATTCCGGCATTCGGCTTAACAAGAAGCGGAACGCGCGCGACCTCCTTCATGCGGCGCACAAGGCTGCATAACTGTTCCGGCCCGCAGGAGCAGTTGACGCCGACGGCGCTCGCGCCCAGCTCCTGCAAGGTCTGCACCGCCTCCACACAGTCGCCGTTAAAATAGGCATGACCGTCCGCCTGCACGCTCAGGCTGCACATCACCGGCAGCTCGCACACGCTCTGAGCGGCCTCCAGCGCGACCGTCGTCTCATCCACGCCGAGCATCGTCTCAATAACAAGAAGATCTACCCCCGCCTCGAACAGCGCCCGTATCTGCTCCTGATAGATGGAAAACAGGGTGGAAAACGGCATCGTGCCGTTCGGCTCCAGCGGCACGCCGGTCGTCGTCAGGTCGCCGGCCACATAGGCGCTGCCCTGCACCGCCTCGCGGGAAAGCCGCACCAGCGCACCGTTCAGCTCGCCGACGCGCGCACCGTACCCGCTGCGCTGCAAACTGTGGCGGTTGGCAGAAAACGTCGGGGCGTAAACGATCTGCGCGCCTGCCTCGACATAGGCACGCTGCAAGTCAAGCAATGCCTGCGGATGTTCCGCCACCCACGCCTCGGTGCACACACCGCGAGGCATCCCTCGCTTCATCAATTCAGAACCGGTCGCACCGTCGAGCAGCACCGGCGGGTGCTCGCACAGTGCCGCAAATTCCTGTCTTGTCATATGTGTTCCCCCTGTGTTTTTTCTTATTTTATCCTTTTGCGCGCCGGAATGCAATATTGAAAAATGGGTCAGCGTATGCTATAATGTGGTAAAATTACCGAAAAAGGAGCTACAGCATATGAAGAAAACGAAGCTGCGCAGCTATGCCAAGCTGATCGCCGTCAAGGGTGCCAATGTCCAAAAGGGACAGGAAGTCTTTATCAGTGCCGAGCTGGATCAGCCGGAATTTGTCAAAATGCTTGTCGAGGAGTGCTACCGCCTCGGCGCAAAGCGCGTCGTCGTCGACTGGGCCTATCAGCCGCTGGTCAAGCTGCACTACCGTTACCGCAGCCAGAAGAACCTCAACACGCTGGAAGCGTGGGAAGAGGCGCGCTGGCAGCACTATGTCAAGGAGATCCCCTGCCGCATTTATCTGGTCTCTGAGGATCCCGACGGTCTGAAGGGCGTGAATCAGGAAAAGATGGCAAAAGCGGATCAGGCGCGCTTTAAGGTCATCAAGCCCTACCGTGATCAGATCGAAAACAAATATCAGTGGTGCATCGCGGCCGTCCCCGGCGCCGCATGGACAAAGAAGCTCTTCCCCACGCTGCGCACCTCGCAGGCAATTGAACGTCTCTGGGAAGAGATTCTCGCTGCCTCTCGCGTCGACGACGATCCCATCGCCGCGTGGGACGCGCACAACAAGGATCTCGCCGACCGCTGCGCCTACCTTAACGCCTTGGGCATTGAAACACTGATCTACAAGAGCAGCAACGGCACCGATTTCCGCGTCGGAATGATCCCCGAAGCGGAGTTTAAGGGCGGCGGCGAAAACTCGCTGCAGGGCATCTACTTTAACCCGAACATCCCGACGGAAGAGGTCTTCATCTCCCCGATGCGCGGTGTCGCAGAGGGCATCGTCTACTCGACAAAGCCCCTTTCCTATAACGGTCAGCTCATTGAAAACTTCTTCATCCGCTTTGAAAACGGCAAAGCCGTCGAGGTGCACGCGGAAAAGAACGAGGAGCTGCTCAAAAAGCTCATTTCCATGGATGAAGGCTCCGCCTACCTCGGCGAATGCGCCCTTGTTCCCTACAACTCCCCGATCCAGAACTCCGGCCTGCTCTTCTACGAAACTCTCTTCGACGAGAACGCCGCCTGCCATCTGGCGCTCGGCATGGGCTTTGCCGATACGATCCGCAACTATGAAAACTACACGCTCGAGGAGTGCCGTAAGTTTGGCATTAACGATTCCATGATCCACGAAGACTTCATGATCGGTTCGGCCGACCTGTCCATCGACGCCGTCACGCGCGACGGCAGAACGGTGCCCATCTTCCGCGAGGGCAACTGGGCGTTCTGATCATGGAAGAACTGAAAGCAGTTGTCGCTGCCAATATCACGCATCTGCGTACCGCGGAAAAAATGACGCAGGCAGAGCTGGCTGAACGGCTTTCCTATTCAGATAAATCCGTTTCCAAATGGGAGCGCGGTGAGGCGATCCCCGACGCTTACATTCTCAAGGCAATGGCGGAGATCTTCGGCGTCACGGTGGATTATCTCCTCTCGCCGCACGACGGTAAAGCGCCGCAGCAGGTTCATCTCTCCTTCAGCACGCGAGTTATCACGAACATCGCGCTGATCGGCATCGGCCTGCTTGCCCTGCTCGTTTTCATCATCTTCTGGATCCTCGGTCAAATGCTCTGGATCATCTTCCTCTACGCGATCCCCGTCATGCTCATCACCCTGCTCGTGCTGCATTCCCTCTGGGAAAACGGCAGGCGGAATTATCTCATCATCGGCGCGCTGATCGTAAGCCTGATCGCCACGCTTTATTTCACTTTCCTTGTCTTCGGCGGCAAGAACTGGTGGCAACTTTACCTGCTTCTGCTGCCCGCCGAGACGATCGTCTTTCTCTGCACGCGTCTGCGGCAGAAACGCGAAAAACCTTTGGAATAGCGCAGTTCTACGGATCGTAGAGTCGTGTTCTTTCGACTCTACGATCCGTGTTTTACTCCGTAGAGTCCGGCGGTGCAGGAATAGGTTGCGTTTTCTGATCCGCTGCGGTATGCTCCGCAAAAAGGTACGGAGGAATACGGCATGAAACGTCTTTCCTATCTCGTCCGAATTCTGACGGTCACACCGATCATGGCAGGCGCGCTGCTCGTGATCCTCTTTTTGGACGACCCCGACATTTTTTCCGGTACGCGGTACTTTGTGCTGAGTCTGATCTTTCTGACCGTGCTTCCGCTGCTGGCCTACCCGCTTCAGCCCATCTGCCCGCACTACAAAGACAAGGGGCGCTCCGGTCAGCGGTCGCTGGCTATGGTCTTCGCGACGGCCGGTTATATCCTCGGCTGTGTCTGCGGTCTGTTTTTCTCCTTCACCGGCGCGCTGTGGCTGATCTACCTGGACTACCTACTTTGCGGCGCGGCGATCGTCGGGATCAACAAGCTCCTGCACTGGAAGATCAGCGCGCATACCTGCGGGGTCGTCGGGCCGTCCCTGCTCCTGTTCTATTTTCATCAGCCAGTCTGGGGCGCGCTCGGCTTGCTGCTGACCCTGCCCGTGATCCTTTCGAGCCTGCGCATGAAGCGGCACACCCTGCCGCAGTTGCTCTGCGGCGCGCTGGTCGCGGGCGGTGTGCTTCTGCTGCTGCACTTGCTGCCGATCGCTTAGTACAAAACATCCTGCACCGAATGCGATTCGGGCGTGTGCCGATAAGACAGTAATTTGAGAAAATTACGAAATCGGCATCTGTCAGACAGGATTGGACAAAACAGGCGACATTCAACATTGGTTGGATGCCGCCTGTTTTTGTGCGTTTAAGGGTCGAAAAACGCTTGTTTTCTGCTCTGTAAGGCAATGATAGTGAAATGGGTGAAGTAGTTGTCATCCTCGTTGAAAAATCCCCACGAAATAGCAAATCACGCTATGATGAATATCGTTCCCTGATGAGCATGAATATTTGCGATTGCGTTAATTACACTACAAAACAGTAAAACCGACAGGTGTTTATTTCAATGTGGAGTATGTTCGGCAACGTAAAAACCATCAAATCGGCTTATGCTTACAGAAAAGTTACATTATTAGGATGATAACTTCTGCGAGTCCTATTGAAAACGCAGCTATCTTTGTGATATATTGTGTGTACACACAGGCGAGCGAGAGGTTTGCCGGAGGGAGAATTTATTGTCTTTTATGTCCAATATGGACAGCGGTCAACAAGTTATTCCTTCGGACAGACTGGAATGAATGGAGGCGAAATGTTGTGCAACGTGCAATAGATAAGATGGTTCGCGAAATCAGCAGTATTCTTTCAGATGTTAAGCCGTCGATTTATTTGTATGGCTCATCCATCCTGGATGATTTCAAATTGGGATGGAGTGATATTGATATTCTCGTTCTGACGGATAGCCAAATGAGTGAGGGACAGGCACAATCGCTTGTGGGACTTCGGCAAGCGATGCTTGCAGATGAGCCGGGCAACCTCTATTACCGTTCCTTTGAAGGCGGTATGCTCACGTTAGATGCGTTCCTCTCAGGTGCGTCTGACCGGGTCGTATATTGGGGAACCAGCGGAGAAAGAGTTACCGACCGTTATGTGTTTGACAGCTTTTGCATGGCAGAGCTGGTCGAGAGCGGCGTTCTTTTGTATGGGGCGGATATTAGAAACAACTTAAATTATCCCGCTTTCAAAGAGCTGTATGCCGATGTGAAACACCACTATGAAACAATCAGACAATATGCACAGAGCACCGGACGGAGCTTCTACACATTTGGCTGGCTGCTGGATACTGCACGGTGCATTTATACCCTTCGCACCGGCAGAATCATCGCAAAGACCGCCGCCGCAGAATGGGCATTGGAAAATAATCTTTGCCCCGATGCAGACGCAATGCAATATGCGTTAAAGGTTCGCAGAAATCCGCTGAAATATAAGGAGGATAAACTGACCTTTGACTATGCAGAAACACTTGCAGTGCCGATACAGCGCTTTGCAGATGTGCTGGAACATGAACTAGTACAAGCAAAGGGGATTTCACATGGCCCAGTGGATTTTCTTTGACGTCGGCTCGACACTCGTTGATGAAGCAGCCGCCTACGATCATCGGGTACGAGATATGATTTCCGGCACCAGTATCACCTTTCAGGGATTTGACAATGCCCGTATTGCTTTTGCAAAGCAAGGTCTTGATGGCAATTCTGTCGCGATCAAGCATTTTGGATTAACGAAAACGCCGTGGCACCCGGAAGATGAAGTTCCCTACTCAGATGCACACAACACACTGGCTGCTCTCTGTGGTAAAGGGTATCAACTTGGGATTATCGCAAATCAGAGTTCTGGAACAGCCGAACGCCTAGAGTTTTGGGGCTTACGGAAGTTCTTTGGCGTGATTGCTGCATCCGCAGAAATCGGATATGCCAAACCGAACAAGAAAATTTTTGAAAGAGCATTTGAAATCGCAGGGTGCTGTGCCGAGAAAAGCGTGATGGTCGGTGATCGGCTGGACAATGATATGATCCCTGCCAAAGCACTGGGTATGAAAACTGTTTGGATTAAGAACGGGCTTGCAAAATATCAAGGTGCAGAGTTCGGTGAAGGGATTGTGGATTATCAGATCAAGAAGCTATCTGAGCTGCTTTGTATTTTATAGAACAAGCAAGTGAGGAAATTTTATGCCGGATAACAGAAATCGTAAGCGACCGATACAGGTCAAATTTTTTGTGGACGAAAAAGAGCTTGCTGCCATCAAGCAGCGAATGATGGAGTCCGGCACGGATAATCTTAGTGCCTATCTTCGCACCATGGCTATGGAGGGGACTTTCCCAACTGCCGATGGCAAGAAAATCTCTAAACAGAGAGAACCACAAAAGTCGTGACTGTCTTATTACGATTTTTACCCATCGTGTCAATAAGGACAAGTGCAGCGGCAAGCGCAGGCAGAAGGTACATATCGAGTACGACCTTGTGGGCTACATTCCCGTGGATGAGCTGCTAAAAGCGGAACAGGCATGACCGAAATCATGCCTGTTCCAAGAAATTTGATTTTACTGTCTTACAGGGAGCTTCGGTGCAGTTTTTTTCGGCGGATGCGACATTTCCTGTTGTGTGACGGCGCGAGATTCGATATAATAACAGGAAGAACACGGAAAACAGGAGGAACTCGCCATGCGTTTTTCATATGATCGGCTCAGACAGATACTACCCGCTGAGGAGGCGATCCTGCCGCTCAGTCAGGGGGAGTTTGAGCGTTCCCGTCTCTTTACGCAGGCGACGGCGCACATTGCGCCGTTCCTTCCCGACGCGCCGGAGGGCGGCTGGCTCAACGCTGTCTACTTAGATCTGACCAACGGACTGTTCACTGACCCTTCCTACCGGCGTCCCGCACAATCTGCGACGCTGGCGCGCCTGATCGACATTTTTGAGGCGCTGCTTGCCTGCGAGGAAGCACCCTATGACCCGCTGACGGATCTGCTTCCCTTCGGAGAAGAGGACACGCCGAAATATCGGCGCTTTCTTGCCGCCGTGACGCAGGCGCACTTTCTGCTCACGCTGCGCATCAGCCGCGAACTGATGCCCTTTGATGCCGCTTCTCACACCATCGGTGTGCGCAACATTGCCGTGCAAACGGCGCTCAGCGCCCGCGCCGTCGGTCTTCCGGTCGATCTTCCGCTGATCGCCTCCGCCGCGCTGTGTCACGACATCGGAAAATTTGCCTGTCGGGGCAGTGAGGCGGCACGTGTGCCCTATCTGCACTATTACTACACATGGCAGTGGCTCTCCGAGCGCGGCATGGAGGACATCGCGCATATCTCCGCGAACCACTCCACATGGGATCTGGAGTTTGAGAACCTGACGATCGAGTCGCTGCTGCTCATCTACGCAGATTTCCGCGTGCGCGGCGAGCGGCGCGACGGGAAAGAGGTTATGCGCATTTGCTCACTGGACGAGGCCTACGACATCATTCGCTCCAAGCTCTCAAACGTCACGCCGGAGAAGCAGCGGCGCTACCAGCTCGTCTACACAAAGCTGCATGATTTTGAGCAGTTTCTTCGCACGCGCGGCGTCCGCGAGGATCAGCCGCCGGTAAAGACCGTATCGAAGGACGCGGCGCTGCTTTCGCGCGACGAGATCCTTCCGCGTCTGCGCGACATGACGTTTGAAAGCAACATCCGCCTGATGCACACGGTCAGCACGGACGCCTCCTTTGACCTGCTGCTTGAGCAGGCGCGCGGCGAGAAGAACACGCAGCGCATCCGCACCTATCTGCGTCTGTTTGACGAATACAACACCTATATGTCGCGCGGCAACAAGCTAAAGCTCCTGAGCTTTCTTTATGAGCTGCTGATGTATCCGGAGGGCGACGTGCGCCGCATCGCCGGCAACATCATGGGGCAGCTCTTGGCAAACAGTGGCCCGAAATACCGCAAGGAGCTGCCGTCTGCCGCGCCGCGCAGTGCAATGGCGCCGACCATGCTCGCGCTGCTGGATCAGTCCGTCGCTCTTTGGGACAGCTATATCCGTCTGTGCCTGCATCCGGATCACAAAATCGCGAAGAAGCACGCACTGCGCATCTCCAATTCGCTCAAAGCGATCTGCGAAACGCTGTTTGCCGAGGGCGACCCTGCGCTGGCCGCACCGCTGTTCGATCACTTTGACGCGCTTCCGGAGACGGAATGCTTCGTTGTGCTCGATGCGCTCTGCCATGTGCCGCCCGCTGCCGTCAGCCCAGCACTTTTTGCCCGTGCGGAGGAGCCAATTTTGCATATGCTGCACAGTGCAACTGCGCGCTGGCAGTTGGTCGCCATCCGCTGCGTCGATCACCTGCGCGCCTGCGCAAGCGAGGCGTTCCTTCGCACCGCCGCGCAGCCCTGTCCGCAGGAAGAGCCGGTCGTCACCTATCTGCGCGAAAAGCTCCTGTGCGGCATTCCCGCGCCGGAGCTGACACAGGCACCGTCTGCGCTCTATCTGAGCAACCTCAAAAATGCCGTTCACTGGACCGTGAAAAACGTCCAGATCGATATGCTGTGCGACGATGTCGCGCACCATCCGGAAAACGCATTCCACACGGCGATGCACCTTTCGAACCTGCTCTCCGTCAGCGAACATCTGCCCGTTCGGGAGCACGCGGGCGAGGCGCTTATCCAAGTCTCCGAATCTCTTTCTGTGGATCAGCGCAACGAGATCTGCGTCGATCTTCTGCGCGAGCTGGAAAACGGGCAGGAACAGATCTCACGTTTTATCCCCGTGTATCTGGGAAAGCTGATCTGCTCCCTGCCGGAGAAGGAGCTGACCGAGGCGGTCGACTATCTGGAGGGGCTGCTGCGCTCCGGAACGCTGCGTCCGGTCACGCCCGCGCTGCGCACACTGGGCAGCGTGATCGTCTGCCTGCCGGAGGGAAAAGAGATGCTCGACCGCTGTCTCGGTCTGCTTCTGGTCGGCGTCGCGCACTACCACTCCGCAATCCACCAAAACGCGCTGTGTGTGCTTTGTCACGATGTCATCGGCAACGAGGCGCTTTCGCCGCAGCGGCGCGAATACTGCTTCACGCGCGTCGCAAAGAAACTGCTGACGCTGCTCTCAGAGCCTTCCTCCGGTCAGCTCACCTTCTTTAACCGCGCTGCGATGCTCAATGAGCTTTACCGCTTCATGACGCACCATACGTTAGACGGGAGCGCCTTTGAAGCGCCGCGTCCCGTCGCCTTTTTCCCCGGGACGTTCGATCCCTTCACCGCCAGTCACAAGGGCATTGTCGAGCAGATCGCAAAACGCGGTTTTGAGACCTACCTCGCCGTCGATGAGTTTTCGTGGAGCAAGCGGACGCTCGCAAAGCTTCTGCGGCGCAAGATCGTACAAATGTCCGTTGCGGATCAGTGGGACGCCTATGTATTCCCCGACGATCTGCCGATCAATATTGCCGTGCCCGCAGACCTGCAAACGCTGCGCGACTGCTTCCCCGCGCGCCCCGTCTGGCTTGTGGCGGGCAGCGACGTCGTGCAGAATGCCTCCGCTTACCGAATGGCGGAGGCGGGCAGCGCCGCATGGTTCGATCACATACTTGTGCACCGTCCCGGCGCGCAAGCGCCCGACACACTGCGCGGCAATGTGATCACACTCAATCTCCCGATACCGCTTGAGGAGATCAGCTCTACCCGCATTCGGGACGACATCGACAAAGATCTTGACATTTCCGCCATGGTCGACCCCATTGTGCAGGCGTATATCTACGAATACGGGCTGTACCTGCGCTCGCCGATCCTGAAGCACGTTCTGACGCCGCAGGATCTGTATTTCTCCCATGAGGCAAGCGCATCCGTGCCGCCGCAGTGGCACGATCACCGCTGCGTGGTGCTGCGCTCGCGCAAGAAGCGCACCGCGCTCGGCTGGGTCTGCGGACACAGCGTGACGATCGCGGGACTGTTTGACGAGCTGCACGATGTGGAGCTTTGCTCCGCCGTCCGGCGCCGCACCTCCGGAAAGCTCCTGCTTGTCGACGCCGCCGCGTCCGGTATGCCGCAGGAGCATCTGCGGATGCTGCTCAACGAGCTGCTGGTGCGCAGTCTTTCCGACGACCACACCTATGCGCTGTGCCGCTGCGCGCAAGGCGCGCCGCAGTGGGAGCAGGCGCTGCGCCAGCTCGGCTTTGTCCCGATCGAGGAGGATCTATACTACGTGGATATGCGTGCGCCGATGGTGCTGATCGAAGACTTGCTGCTCGGTATAAAAGCGCCGCATCGAGACGCCGCAGAGGTAAAGCAGGCCATCGCGCGTTCCCGCCCTCGCCTGCGTCAGGCACTGACCGCGCTCTACCCCGGCAAGCTGCTGCTTTGCTTCGACGCGGAGCTGCTCAATCAGGCACTGATGTACCGCGTGCAGAAGCACAACCACGTTCTGCGATGCCCCGACCGCAAGACGCTTGGCGAATATATGTGCGTGCCCTACGGCAAAGTGCTCTCCGGCGAGGTCGTCCCGAACACCGTCACAAAGACCCTGCACGCCGACAAGTCCTTTGCGCCGGACGGCAGCAGCTTTACCGTTGTCGAATATCCGGGCTACAGCCCGCTGCCGACGCAGGTGCGCACACTGAAATCCTTCCGCAGGCCGGTCATTCTCGTGGACGATCTGCTGCATAAGGGCTACCGCATCGGAAAGCTGAACCCGCTCTTCGAGCAGGAGGGGCTGGAAATTAGCCGCATCATCGTCGGTATTCTCTCCGGCCGCGGTCGCGATCTCGCCAAAGACCGCCGCCGTTCGGTCGACTGCGAATACTTTATCCCGAACCTGCACTACTGGGCAACGGAAAGCCTGCTCTATCCCTTCATCGGCGGCGACTCCGTGAGCGACCGCCGCAACCCCGGCAGAATGCTCGTCTCGGCAAATCTAATCCTTCCCTATATCTATCCGCGCCACTTCATCGACGCCGATCCAAATGCCGTCCGCGCCCTGAGCCGCACGGCGCTGGAAAACGATTTTGCCGTTCTGCGCGCGCTGGAGCGCGCACACCAGCGCCTTTTCAGCACCGCGCTGACGTTACGCCGCTTGGGCGAGGCGCTGGAGCGCCCGCGCCTTCCCGATCGGGGCAAGCGCCTGCAATACGACTTTTCCATTCCCGCCTCGGCCTATTTGGAGGACGATCTACTGATGCTGGATCGAACACGCAGCGAAGGAGGGCTGATCCATGGAGTATAGAAGCTGGAGGGGCTGGTGTCTGTGTGACCTTGGCGGCGGCTTTCCGTGCGATGCCGTCGCGGTCGAAGCGCCGTTTGCGCCTCTGTGCCTGACTGTCAGGCGCGACACACTGCGTTCGCGCGGCTGCTTTGCCGTCACGTCCATAGACGAAGCCTTAGAGCCGGAGGGCAGCAGCGCGCTGCTCCCCGCCGCGCCCGCACAGGCGGCCGAAACGCTGCGAAGAGCCGTGGCGCAGCACGGCGCGACCGTGCTCAACACCGCCTTTTCGCGCTGCTACGACTGGCTCTGCGCCATGCATTTGCAAAAAAAGCCGCGCGTCACGCTCGTCGGTCTGGGCGACGTCGGCGGAACGCTTCTGACCGCGCTGAAGCTGCTGGGCGGCGCATTCGACCGCCTCGCGATCTACGACCCGAACGAAGCGCTCTGCCGCCGCTATGAGCTGGAGCTGAATCAGGTGCTCTCCCTTGACGGGGCGCCGCTTGCGCCGGTCGAGCGCTGCGCGCCGGACGCGCTATTTGACTGCGACCTTTTCCTGTTTACCGCCTCGCGCGGCGTTCCGGCGCTCGGCGCCGATGTCGACGATGTGCGCATGGCACAGTTTGCGCGCAATCGTGAGATGCTGCGCAGCTATGCACAGCAGGCACGGCAGGCGCGCTTTACCGGTCTGTTCTGCCAGATCTCCGATCCGGTGGATCTGCTCTGCCGCAGTGTCTTCTTAGACAGCAACCAAGACGCAAACGACCGCTTTGACGCGTGCGGTCTGCTGCCGGAACAGGTGCGCGGTTTCGGCCTCGGCGTCATGGCGGCGCACGCCGCCGACATGGCACGCCGCGAAGGGATCGACTTTTCAAGCGGTCGTCTCTACGGCCCGCACGGCAAGCAACTGATCGTCGCAAACGACCCGCAGAACTATGATCCGGCGCTTTCGTCACACCTGAGCGAATTGACGGCCGACGCAAATATGCGGGTGCGCGCGCTGGGCTTTAAGCCCTATCTTGCGCCCGCGCTCTCCTCCGCCGCCGTGAGCCTGCTCCGCCTGCTGCGCGGGGAGGAATGCTACAGCGCCGTGCCGATGCGCGGAGCTTACTTTGGCTGCCTGAGCCGCACGACGCCACAGGGCATCCTGACACGGCGCGAAGCGCTCCATCCGCTCTTGGTCGCCCGAATCGACCGCGTGCTGGAGGATCTGGAAGGTGTCTGCTATGATTGACGTTTTGATGCCCACCGGCGGCGACCGGCTGGAGCAGACGCTCTGCTTCGCGCTGGACGGGGTCGAGCACCGCTTTCTCGCGCCGGATGCTCCGCTGCTGGGGCGGCGCGTGCTTTTTGCCCTGCGCACGGACGACGGCGGCTTTGACGAAAAGACGCTTTGCCTGCTTCGCCGTCTGCGTCTGTCCGAGGGAGCAATGGAGGGCAGCATCGGCGCACTGCTCGTCGACGGTACGTGCGAGCTGTATACCAAGCAGCTTGCGCAGGATATGGTGCTTGCCGCGAACGGCGCCGGATGCCTCTTCCTCGGGAAGCCCGCCGTAGAGGGCACCGGTTCGCTTTACAATCAGCAAATTCTTGCCCGCAGGCGCGGCATGACATGGGAGGAGACCTACCGCGTGCGGTCACGCGAGCTTGTCGAGCGCCTGCGCGATTTTCAGCCGCCGCACTACACCCGCCCCAAGCTGCTGATGCTGCACTCGTCCGAGAGCGGCCGTTCGAGCACGCTCTGGATGGGGCGGGCACTCTGCGAGCGCTTGCAGGATACCTTCCAAATCACGGAGCTTTCGCTGCAAAACGGAACCATTCACGACTGCCGCGGCTGCTCCTATCGCACCTGTCTGCACTTTGCCGAGAACGGAAGCTGCTTTTACGGCGGCGCGATCTCGGAGACCATTCTGCCCGCCATCGCGCAGAGCGACGTTCTTCTGCTGCTCTGCCCAAATTACAACGACGCGGTGAGCGCCAACATCACAGCGCTGTTTAACCGGCTGACCAGCCTGCTGCTGCAAAGCACGCTGTACGACAAGTACCTGTTTGCCGTCGTCGTCTCCGGCTATTCCGGCAGCGACCTTGTTGCGCGGCAGATCCTCGGGACAATGTGTCTAAACAAAACCGCTATTCTCCCGCCGCATTTTTGTCTGATGGAGACGGGGAACGATCTTGCGACCGTGTCACAAAAAGAAGGGATCGAGACAAAGCTCGACATCTTCGCCGCGCATATACGCCGCACGGTAAGCAAAGAGCCGTACTTGCACGCAGGAGACCGGTCAGGTTGGTAGCTTTGTGATGATGATCATCAGCGTACCCAATACGGTCACTCCGAGGCCGAGAAGCGCTTTTTTGGAAAGGCGCTCCTTCAGCACGAATATTGAAAAACCGATGGACACCAAAATGCTCAGCTTGTCGATCGGAACGACTACGCTGGCAAGGCCGTCTTGCAGCGCCTTGTAGTAGCACAGCCACGATGCGCCCGTGGCAAGGCCGTTCAATGGCTAACCCTTCAGAACCTTCCTCCAGATAGATTCGTTCCCAATCTCTGATCCGAGTGTCACTGCTTACTTCAAACTGTCTCGCTGTTTCGCGGTAACTCAACTTTTCTTTCATCATAGTTTCTACAACCGTCTTCTTGAATTCCGGCGTGTATCGTTTGTTCGGCACTCCCTTTGGCATTATAATCACCCCATCTGTTAGACATTATATCACACTGTCTAACAAATGGGGTGCTGTTCATCGTGCGGCGCTCCATTTCATTTTGCATTTTGCTCATAATTACGGCGGGACTGCTCGATCAGTTCAAGCGCCTCGGCCTTGCTGTGGTAATCGCGCACGATCACTTCAATATTCTGCAGGTGCTTGTAATTCTCAAAGAAATTCCGAATCTCCTCCAAAACAAAGGGCGAGACATCGGAAAGCTCGTTGACCTTGTCATAACGCGGGTCGCAATCAACCACGGCAAGCAGCTTATAGTCTTCGCTGCCGTCGTCCGTCATGGTCAGGTAGCCGATGACTCGCGCGGGGACGACGCAGCCCGGGTAGGTCGGCTCCGTCCCGATGACAAGGATGTCCAGCGGATCTCCGTCCGGCGCGAGTGTATGCTCCAAAAAGCCGTATTCGGCGGGATAGCCCATCGCGGAATACAGCACGCGGTCGAGCCGGACGCGCCCACTCGCCTTGTCGATCTCATACTTATTTCTCGAACGGTAGGGAATTTCAATGATTGCTTCTACAACGTCGTGTTTCATGTCGTCCTCCTGATTCCGTTTTTCTTATTTTAGCAAATCCAGACAGATAAGGCAAGCGTCTGCGGTTTCTATTGACAATTTTTCATCCGTGTGATACGATAAAAATGTATCGAATTGGCGTGAGCCAAATAAAGACTTAAGGAGAGATCATAATGAGCAAGATCACCGTGATCGGCGCCGGAAGCGTCGGCGCTACCATCGCAAACGACCTCATGATCCAAGGGATCGCAACGGAGATCGTCCTGATCGACATCAACAAGGAAAAGGCCTTTGGCGAAGCGCTGGACATCTATCAGGGCGCGCCCTTCTGCTCCCCCGCTATCGTGCGCTCCGGCGATTACAGCGCAGCGGCAACCTCCGACATCGTGATCATCACCTCCGGCCTGCCGCGCAAGCCCGGCCAGACGCGGCTGGAGTTGGCACAGGCGAATGTTGAGATCCTTCGGGACATCACGCCGAAGATCGTTCAGGCCGCGCCGAACGCCATTTACATCATTGTTTCCAACCCCGTAGACATTCTGACCTACGTGTTTACCAAGACCTCCGGACTTCCCGAGCATCAGATCATCGGCTCCGGCACCATTCTTGACACGAGCCGCCTGCAATCGGAGCTTGCAAAGCGCTTTTGCATCAGTCCGCGCAATGTCCACGCTCATGTATACGGCGAGCACGGCGACTCCTCCTTTGTCCCTTGGTCGCTCGTACATATTGCAAACAATCACATCGACTCCTACGCCTTTAACTCACCCGACCATGACCGCATCGAATGGAATCGCGATTATGCCGAGGTGGAAGCCTTCGTCAAAAAATCCGGCGCGCAGGTCATCAAGTCCAAGGGCGCGACCTTCTACGCCGTCGCAGTCTCCGTATGCCATATTGTAAAATGTATTTTCTCCGAGGCAGACACGTCGATGACCGTTTCGTCTATGATGCACGGCGAGTACGGAATCGAGGACGTTGCGCTGAGCATTCTGACAATCGTCGGCAAGAACGGAATAATAGGAAAAATC
>USIH01000012.1 GCA_900554705.1 uncultured Eubacteriales bacterium | reverse complement strand
CAAGAACTACACCTACACCGACACCTGCGAGGGCGACCAGAAGTGGCTCACCGTTTTCGGCGGCAAGACCACGCCCTTCGTCATCGTTCGTGACACCACCGGCACAAACAAGGCCTCCGACCTCAGCCTCGGCGCTCCGCAGGACTTCGCCGCGGAAGGCGTCGACGTCACCGGCAAGATCGCCGTGATCCAGCGCGGCAGCCTGAGCTTCGAAGAGAAGGTCGAGAACGCCGCCAAGGCGGGCGCGGCCGGCTGCATCGTTGTCAACAACGAATCGGGTATTCTCAATATGTCCATCGAGACCTTCGAGATCCCCGCCGTCTGCGTGCCGCAGGCTGCGCTGAGCGCGTTTGAGGCGGCCGATCCGCAGGAGCTTACCACGCCGCTGGAGAAGGAGTATGTCCAGAACGACAGCGCCTTCCTCATGAGCGACTTCTCAAGCTGGGGCGCAAGCCCGATGCTGACGATCGACCCGACCGTCACCTCCGTCGGCGGACGCGTCTACTCCTCCCTGCCCGAGGGCAACGACACCTACGGTGTCTATTCCGGCACCTCCATGGCTACCCCGAACTTTGCCGGTACCGTTACCACCGTCCTCCAGTATCTCGACCTCATGGGCGCGAAGAACGCCGACGGCTCCTGGGTGAGCCTGACCAAGGCCGAGCAGGTCGCGCGCGCCAAGGCGCTGCTGGAGGCTGCCGCCATCATCCTGACCGATGCGGACGGCTACCCCTACAGCGTGCGCAAGCAGGGCGCAGGCCTTGCAAACGCCTATAACGCGATCAAGACCTATGCGACCAGTGCTTTCATCACCGACCCGATCAAGGAGCTGGGCGACGATGTTGAGAAGACCGGCCACTACACCTTTGACGTCACCTTCCTGAACGAGAGTAAATACGACGCCAACTATGTTGCCGATGCCTTCCTGCTGTATGACTACATCTACAACTACAACAAGGACGACCCCTCCAAGGCTCCGCTCTATCTGAACACCCTGACCGAGGACTATCTCGACACCGACGACTTTGACCTGACCTGCACCATCGCCGGCGAAGAGGTCGGTCTCTTCACCGTTCCCGTGGGCGAAAGCGTCACCGTCACCGTGGACATCAAGCTCGGCGACGAGGTCAAGGCATACTTCGACAAGATGTTCCCCAACGGCAACTACGTCGACGGCTTTGTCAGCTTTGACGACGTTGAGGTCACAGACGAGGACAAGCTTGTCTACTACGACAGCGGCGACAACGCTTACCTTATGGACGAGACCGGCGCCTATGCCGTTACCTACAACACTGACACCAAAACCTACGACGCTGTTCTGAACGATGACGGCGAGAAGACCTATTACAAAGGCGAGCTTTCCGATCTGGAGCTGAACAGCTACGCTACCGTCCATGCGACCCTCCTTGCCTTCTACGGCGACTGGACGAAGGGCAGCGTGCTCGAATCGGTTGACTTCAAGGACTACATCGAGGCCAACAACTTCGTCAACACGACGATCGCGAAGGAAGATAAGACCTATGCGCAGCTGGGTTTCACCGCGGCCGACGTGATGGATCCCTTCTACACCGAGCCGAACATGGCCTACACCGCCGTGTTCAACAGTAAGGATGAGCCGCAGAAGCTGCGCTACTACCTCGGCGACAACCTGCTCGACTATGCCGACTACTACGGCGTCCACAACGCCTTCTCCACCGGGGAGACCGATGCCGACGGAGCCTATGCAAACGGTGTGTACATCACGCCCTCGCAGCTGCGTAACTGCAAGAGCCTGAAGATGACCGTCCTCGATGCCAAGACCGGAGAGGTGTATTACGTCGACGACACGCCGTATCTGCCCAAGAGCGCTTATGACACCGATAAGGGTGTATGGCAGTCCTTCGGCGTCTTCTACTGGACCGGTAAGGATGCGAAAGGCAGGTTCGTTCCCTCCGGCACGGTCGCTAAGGTCGTCTTCGACGCGACCCTGCCCTACAGAGATACCGAGCTGAAGGAGATCTGGAGCTTCTATGTCGAGGTGGACTACACCGCCCCCGTCATCGAAGAGACCGTCTATGACGCCGCCGCCAAGACCCTCACCGTCAAGGCAAGCGACGAAAGCTATCTGGCCGGCATTTACCTTGTCTACGACGACGAGGCCATTGACGCGGTCGCTACCTCCTCCGACAAGGCCGGCGAGGGCTTCACCGCCACCTTCGACGTTTCCAAGCTGGTCGAGATGGGAATTAAGAGCCTCGACGTCTGCGCCATGGACTACGCGACCAATGAGGTCAGCACCACTGCCGCACTCTACGAGATCGGCAAGGATGCTACCATCACCTACATCACCCCGAACAACACGAAGACCGTCACCGTCAAGACCGGCGATACCTACGTGCTGGAGGACTGCACCGAGCAGTACGAGGATGCGCAGTTCCTCCTCTGGGTCGATAAGCCTGTCGATTTTGCCAACGATGACACGATCTTCGGAGCGGTGACCGCAATGTACTCCGCCGGTGAAAAGATCGTCGTTGAGGGTGACATGACCTTCTATTCTCTCTACGCTTTCGGCAAGGAGAAGAAGCTCGACGTTCCCAACTACTATTATGACACCGCGAACGACTACTCCGGCGACTGGGCGATCTGCGGCCTGAACTATGTTTCCGGCGATTATGACACCAGTGATCCGCTTGCGCTGGATGAAACGGGCGCTACCAAGAGCGTCGTCGCCGATCTCGGCGGCACGGTCGGCACGACCTACATTGAGTTCTTCACCGATGAGAGCGGCATCCGCTACACCTTCGAGAAGATCGGCAAGGACACCTATACGATCAAGAACTTCAAGACCGGCAAGTATATGGCGGTTGCCGGCGGCGCGCTTGCTTTCCTCGATGAGGCAGACGAGACCGCCGCTTGGGAAGTTGTTTCCAGCGAAGGCGTCAACGGCGCTGTCATCCGCAGCGCGGACAACGCGAAGTGGATCCTTGCCTACAACGACGACGAGGGCAAGTTCCAGATCTTCGATAACACTGTCCCCATCGGCTCCTTCCTTGGTCTTGGCATCTATGCCTCCGACTACTACCTCAACTGGCTCTACCGCTACAGTGAGACCGAGCTGGAGGTTGAGGGCTACACCACCGGCGCAAAGACCGAGTGCAAGCACACCTCCACTGAGGTCAGAGACGCGAAAGAGCCGACCTACACGGAGGATGGCTACACCGGCGATGTCTGGTGCACCGTCTGCGGCAAGATGATTCAGCAGGGCGTCAAGATCGATAAACTCATCTGCGAACACACTGAAACCGAGGTCAGAGATGCGAAGGAGCCGACCTACACGGAGGATGGCTACACCGGCGATATCTGGTGCAAAGTCTGCGAACAGCTTGTAAAGAAGGGTGAGGTCATCCCCGCGACCGGATATCCGACCTGCTACTTTAAGAGCTTCAAGGACTGCACTGCGAAGTGGTATCATGAGGCTGTGGACTACACCGTGGCAAACGGCATGATGAAGGGCGTCAGCGCCGATCAGTTTGACCCGAACGGCCAGATGACCCGCGCCATGGTCGTCACCGTCCTGTACCGTATGGCAGGTTCTCCCGCCGTCACCGCAACGACGAACTTTACCGACGTTCCGGCTGGCCAGTGGTACACCGATGCCATCGCTTGGGCGCAGGATAACGGCATTGTGCTCGGCGTGCTTGCCGACAAGTTCGCGCCGAACGATTACGTCACCCGTGAGCAGATCGCAACGATCCTGTGGCGCTATGAGAACAAGCCCGAAAGCACCGGCGACCTCAGCTCCTTCAAGGACGCTGCTTCCGTCAGCGACTACGCCAAGACCGCAATGGCTTGGGCAGTTGAGAAGGGCATCTTCTCCGGCGACAACGGCAGCCTCCGTCCGACCGACAACGCGACCCGTGCGGAGTTTGCCTGCATCGTCATGCGCTACCTCGGCGGTTCCTACTCCTGCGAGACCCTGAACGCAGCAGCTCCTACCCCTGCGGAGCCCTGACGTAATAGGGGGTTCCGTCCCCGCAAAACCCGAAAGGAATTGACGGCATCCGATGTGGGTGCTTGGATGAAGCGATTGTTCCGAACCTTCCGTGCGCGGACTTTAAGGTGTTTCGGCGCGGTCAAAAGATGCTTCGTCCCTTGAGCAGGCCACGCGTTCGTCAAGACCTGAGGAAAAAGAAAACCGGCCCGCCGCGACCCTCCCGTCGCGGCGGGCTTTTTCTCTCCGCAGCGCTAATACACAGAATACGTAACTGCCAGCGGTCAACCCCTCAGTCTCGCAATCGCCCGACAGCTCCCCATCGAAGCCGGAAGGGAAAGGCTTCGATGAACCCCACAAAGCGGATGTGGGGTTCAAAATTTCCCGTTCGCTAACGCTCACGAAATTTCGACCGCTGCCACGCACCGGCAAGCGGTATGCCATCCGTAAAGCTCCTTCATCGCTAACGGCTGCGACACCTTATTGCTCGCTGGGCAGCGCTCGAAAATCTCTCCCTCGTCAGAGAGAGGTTTTTTGTGTGTGCCGTTTCAGGCGCCGCATCAATATGGGAAACTTTTTTGTGTATACCGTTTCATTTGCGGGATGGCGGGCGGTTTTCCTTAAAAACGTGGGAAAATTTATGGCGCGCGTCATAATTTTTCGTTTTCTATGCCGGAGCGGGAGAAAAAACCGACTGCGCTTTATGATGCTAAAGTTGCGTCGGATTTTTCTTTTAATCCGGCTCGCATATTAGTTTTTGCGAAAATACCTCAAATTATCCCAAAAATGCCCTTGACACGCTATTGGTTTGCAGGTATACTAAAAACAGAAATTAAGCAGTGTGACCAAATTCTACATTTTTTGCGTCTTGTTCTTGTTCAGATTTTCGGTTGTTACTTCCCAAGCGATCCACATTTCCATCGGGTCCATATCTTAGGGGGTGATTCCAATGATCCGGTAAAGACCCGCGTATACCCAGCCACCGCAGACGCACAGTACCTTTCGTTTTCCCCTTTCAACGCTTGTACATGAAATACTTGTAATTAAAAGGAGGTTAATTTATGAAAAGGTTAATGAAAAAATTTATCGTCATCCTGTTGTCCCTGATGATCCTTGCATCGCTCCTCATCCCCGTGCTCGCCTATGAGGAGACGAGCAGTGTCACCCGTGCTGGCCTCGGGTATGATACGCAGAATATCACAATCAATGGAAAAAGCTACGTTGCAACCCTATACCTAGCCGGAAATGTCACTACTGGTGGCTACTCTGTATTTAACACCGAAGCTAATTGTATTCGCTATCATTATTCTGTTAAAGTTGTATTCTCTACGCAGGGAACCGGCCAAGAGACTTATTCCGGCGGTGCTAAAACAGTTGGTGCTAAAGCAGGTTCTTCAAACTCTGGATATGTCACATACAGAGGAAGAGATACCGCAACTGGCATTACGCACATTGCAGCAACCGGAAAACTGACCACGGTAAATCAGACCGGAACCACTCAGTCTTTCAGTTTCTCTGCGGCTGCTGGCTAAAAACTATTAAAGTCTACGCGGGTGGAGCTTTGGCTCCACCCGCGCCCAACACCATATGGAAAGGATGGAACGAGATGAAGAAATGCAGTCTTCTGGCGCTCTTGCTCTGCCTCTCTATTCTGCTCAGTGGATGCTATGCCGCACCGCATAAGCAAACAAACGGTGCATCCACACAGGACGCAGACACGCAAACCTCTACCGCCATAGAACCGGAAACGATTAAGAAACCTCCTGTCGTTAAGGGCATTTACTATGCCGACAATCTTCGTGGTGCATCGACCAGAATTACGGCGGTTTTTCCAATGGAAGACGGTGCCTACACAGACGGTTTCTATTATTTCGACGTTGCACAGCAGACGGCCGTTTTCCCCTGCTCTCTGCCCGGGTGCAAGCACGCTGACACAAGCTGTCCGGCGCGGGTTGAAAACATGAGCGCGGTGTTGGCGCACGGCGACAGCATTTATGCATTCTGTGATGAGACAAATAAAGTCTCCCTTGTGCAGTATGTACCACAGGCCGGAACGCAAACGGTTTTGTTTTCTTTGGAGCCCTCAAACCCAGAAAAAGTGATTTATGTCTCTGGATCGCTTTATTCAACAGAAAAGATATTTATTAATGCCGTAAGGATGACAGAGATTACTACGTCAGAAAGTTTATATTATTACGATCTCGCCACGGGTGAACTGGTTTTGTTCTTTGCAGGCGACGAATTAACCAATGTTGAGATAGAGTGTGCCTATGGTGACCGTGCCATCGTGCGTTGGAATCAATACACAGATGCACCGCTTGCACTGGAGGAGTACCTACAGGAACACCCTGACGCAAACGAGAACGAGTATTTTGATTATACCAACGAATTTGTAAAAACCCATGTTCTCTCTGAGCTGCGCTGTTACGACCTGAATACGCTGGAATACACGGATTTCTGCCCCGTGCTGCAAAACGGCACAGACCTAACGCCCAATCTTCACCTTTCAAGTAACGGCTGCGCATACGGCGAATATATTCTCTATGCGCTTGGCGAGGATGTCTGCCGCTACAATATGCGAACGGATACTTTTGAAGTTCTTGTCCACGCGCCGAGCGCGATCAATGCCATGATGGTAGACGCGTATCTGCTGCTCATCTTAAAGGAGGACGGCGTCTCGACCTACCGTATCTATGACTTGGACACGGGTGAATATTGGGATTTAGAGAACGAAAACGACCCGAGAGGTATGGCCTTTGGCATCCACAAGCAAACCAAGACGGCATTCTTCGGATTATACAACGGAAAGGGCGCAATGATCTCCAAGGCAGACTTCTTCGCCGAAGCATACGAGAACGTGGTGTTCTACTAAGCACCCTTTTTAGAACGCCCCACCTTCTGAAAGGATGGAACGAGATGAAGAAATACAGTCTTCTGGCGCTGCTGCTCTGCCTCTCTCTTCTGCTCGGCGGATGCTATGCCGCACCACGCACGAAGGAAAGCAGTACTTCCACGCAAGTCACGAAAGCACCGACTTCCTCTACTGAAGCCGAAGTCACCAAATCTGCGCCGCAAGTCAAGGGCGTTTACTATGCCGACAATCTTGACGGTGCATCGGTTCGGCTCTCATCTGTGTTTCCCATGGAGGATGGAGCCTACACGGACGGTTTTTATTATTATGACGTCGCACAGCAGGCAACCGTCTTTCCCTGCTCTCTGCCCGGGTGCAAGCACGCTGACGCGAGTTGTCCGGCGCGGGTTGAAAACATGAGCGAAGTACTGGCACACGGTGACAGCATTTATGCGGTTTGCAAGGAGTCATATAGCGCCTCTCTTGTGCGGTATGTGCCGCAGGCCGGAGAACGAACGGTTTTGTTTTCCTTGACACCCCAAAAGCCGGAAGATGTGATCCACATCGGAAGTTCGTTTTACTCCACGGAGAAGATTTTCTTCAATGTGACAGAAATGACTGAAGAAGCCACGCTGTACAGTCTCCACTACTACGATCTTGTCACGGACAAACTGACCACAATTTTTCAGGGCGATGCGCTATCCTATGCCGAAATCCGCTGTGCCTATGGCGACCGTGCTATCGTGAGTTGGAGTCAATACACGGAAGCGCCGCTTGAACTGGAGGAGTACCTACAGGAGCATCCTGACGCAAACGAGGACGCGTATTTTGATTATACCAATGAATTTGCAAAAACCCATATTCTCTCCGAGCTGCGCTGTTACGATCTAAACACCTTGGAGTACACGGACTTCTATTCCGTGCTGCAAAACGGTACGGATAAAAGAGCCAACATCAACCTTTCGAGCGACGGGTGTGGTTATGGCGAGTATATCCTCTACGCGCTCGGCGAGGATGTCTGCCGCTACAGCATGAGAACTGACACGTTTGAAGTGCTTACCCACGCTCCGAACGCCATCAACGCTTTCCTGTACGATGCATATCTCTATCTCATCCTATCGGAGGAAGACGGCTTGCATTTCCGCCTTTACGATCCGGAGACAGGCGAGCAGTGGGAGCTGGAAAACGAAGGCAACCGTGAACACATGGTCTTCGGCGCGCATGACCAGACTAAGACAGCCTTCTTTGGATTGTATAACGGAAAGAGAGCAATGATCTCCAAGGCGGACTTCTTCACTGATGCATACGAAAACGTGGTGTTCTATTGACCCGCATCCGCAAAGCGCATTACGCAAGCGACCCACGCGCACGCGCGCAGGCACTGCGCACCGAACATGAAATCAATGAAACCGGAGGATACCTATGGAACTTGAATTTCACGAACTGCGAAAAAACTACGGGAAAAAGGAGGCTCTGAAGGGTGTTTCCATGACGCTGACCGAGGGCGTTTATGGGCTTTTGGGGCCGAACGGCGCGGGAAAATCGACTCTGATGAACATCCTTACGGGAAATCTCACCGCTACCTCCGGCAGCATCACGCTGGACGGGGCGGACATTCTCGCGCTCGGCAAGGATTTCCGCAAGCGTCTGGGCTATATGCCGCAGCAGCAAACCTACTATGCGAGCTTTACGGCGGAACAGTTTCTGTTTTACGTTGCATCGCTGCGCGGGATGGACAAACGCCTTGCCGCGCAGCGGATCGACGAGCTGCTGGAAAAGGTGGAGCTGAGCGATGTGCGCCGCAAACGGCTGGGCGGCTATTCCGGCGGTATGCGCCAGCGTCTGCTCTTCGCGCAGGCAATTCTGGACGATCCGGACATTCTGGTGCTCGATGAGCCGTCGGCGGGGCTTGACCCGAAGCAGCGCATCACGATGCGCAACCTGATCGGCGAGCTTGCGCGCAACAAGATCGTTATCATTTCCACCCATGTCGTCTCCGACGTGGAATACATCGGAAAGGAATTTTTGTTCCTCTCCGACGGCGAGATCTGCAAAAGCGGCAGCTTTGCCCAGCTAACCGGCGCACTGCAAGGGCAAGTGTGGGAAGTGGAGGTCCGGCAGGACGAGATCGAGCAGGCTTCCCGCTGCGGTCTGGTCTGCGGCGAAAGCCGAAAGGGCGAAAACTTCCTGCTCCGAATGCTTGCAAAGGAGACGCCCCCTTACCCCGCTTACTGCGTCGCGCCGTCCATGGAGGACGTATATCTGAACTGTTTTGGAGCGTGAGCGGCTATGAAATACGAACTGAAAAAGTTGTTTGCCAGCCGGTACATCGTCCTCCTGCTGCTGTGTATGTTCCTCCTCAACGGCGTGCTGTTTTACAAGCATTGCACGGCGCGCGTGCAGAAAGGCTATACGCTTGCGCAGCAAAAGGAGAAGTTTCAGCAGGCAGACCGGCTCCCCGACGAGGCGGAGGAGCTGGAAGCGCGCCTCATGGCGGACCTTTATGGCACAACAGAGGACGACAGTCTGCTCACCGGCGATGTCGTATATGAAATAAACTTAGACATAGAGGTTCTGCGGCAGATCGAGGAGGCCACAGAATACCCCAACTTTTTGAGCCAAAAGGTCGCGGAGATCGAAGCGCTGCAAAACATGGGCTTCCTCGGCGCACCGGACAGCTATCTCTATCGGGCGCAGGACGTGGTAAAGGCGCAGTATCGGTCGCTGATCGGGCTGGAGGTTCCCGCCGTGTTCTCTGGCGGCGTTAAGGTGCTCGCCGACTGGCGTCTGACCGACCTTTTGCTGTTTGTTTGCCTGCTGGTAGGCGGCCTGCTGCTCTTCACGGAAGAGCAAGCGAAGGGGACGCTTCTGCTGCTGCGCCCCACCGCGCGAGGAAAGAGCGGGCTGTTTTTCCGTAAGCTGCTTGCGATGCTGCTGTTCGCCGTCGCCGCCTGTCTGCTCTTTTACGGGACAAATCTTCTGCTCTCGGCCACGCTGCTGGGGCTGGGCGACCTGTCGCGCCCGCTGCAAAGCGTGACTTCCTTCCGCGCCTGCGCGCTGCCCCTGACCGTGTTTGGGTATCTGCTGCAAGGGTTTTTCGACAAGCTCCTGTGGATCTGCGCGGTGTCCGCGCTCATTGTGGTGCTCAGCGTGCTTGCGAAGAAACCCGTCATCGCGGTGCTGCTTTACGCGGCGGCGTTCGCGGCTGCCTACTTCCTCGGGCAGAGCAAGGTGCTGCTCCTGCAAAATCTGAGCTTGGTGACACAAACCTCTGCGGCCGCCCGCTATCAGGAGTATCTCCTGCTGAATATTCTCGGCATACCGACCACGGAGATGGCCATTTTTTACGCATTATGCGGCATAACTATCCTTTTAAGCTGTCTTGCAGCCCTGCTCGTCTTCTGCCGGCGCGACACCGTGGCGGTCAAGCGGCGCGCGCTGAGCGGCCTGCCGATCGGACGGCACACCAACCTGCTGCGGCACGAGGCGTACAAGGTCTGGATCACGCAGAACGGCGCGATTTTGCTGATCGTGCTGTGCCTGCTGCAATACGCCAGCATTCGCACCGTTCCCGTGCAGATCAGCGAACGGGAACGCTATGACCGGCACTATTCGGAGATCCTCAGCGGCCCGCAAACACCGGAAAAGGAAGCCTTTTTGAAGGAAGAAGCGGATCGTTTCGTCGAGATCCACGAGAAGATCAACACGTATTACGAAAACTGCCAAGATACGTTTATGGCGGATATGCTGACGCAGGAGCTGAGAACGCAGCTACGGCCGGAGGATGCCTTCGTGGACGCATACGGGCGGTATATGTCGCTGCGGGAAGGCGAATCCTATGTACATTCGACGGGCTACCAGCGGCTTTTCGGCTGGCAGGGCATCACAAAGGATCTGCTGCACACGGTGTTCTTTGAGCTGATCCTCGTGCTGTCGCTCTCCGGCTGCTTCTCCCGCGAAAAGGAGACGGGCGTGGAGGTCTTGCAGACCTCGGCGGGCGCGAAGCGGCGCGTTTTCCGAAGAAAGCTGCTGCTCGCAGCGCTTTTGGCGCTGATCATGACCGTCGTTTCTTACCTGCCGCAGGTGCTGCTGATCGAGCACGTCTTCGGTCTGCCGCAGCAAAACGCGCTTGCGGGCGGACTTACGATCCTCTCCGGCGTTCCGGCGAGCTGGCATATCTGGATGGTCTTCGTCCTCACTTGGTTCGTGCGGCTCGCGCTTGCCGCAGTCAGCACGGCGGTGATCCTCTTCGTTTCCAAAAAAACCGGTTCCACCGTGACGACCATACTGATCTGCACCGCCGTGCTGGCGCTCCCGCCCGCCATCGGCCTGATGCTGTACCAATAAAGAAAGAGGCCTTGCAGCACCCGCTGCAAGGCCTCTTGTTTTGACACACTGGAAAAAGGAACGGCAAATGCCGTTCCTTTTCTATCAGATCATTTTTTCAGCGGGGGTTCCCTTGCGGCCGGGTTTCATGACGACCTCGCCCTTGCTGATCGCCCTGACGGGGCAGACCAGCGCGCACAGGTGGCAGCCGACGCAGCGGTCATGGTCGCAGGAGGGCTTGCGCTTCTGCGCGTCCCAGACGATCGCCTGATGCGCGCCGTCGAAGCAGGAGACATAGCAGCGGCCGCAGCCGATGCAGGCCTCCTCATCGAAGGCAGGATAGACCACATAGTCACGGTCGAGCGACTCGGCGGGGATGATATTGGCGTTCGCCTTGCCGATCAGCTCGTGCAGGCTGTCCACGCCCTGCTCTTCCATGTAATATTCCAATCCCTGCTTCATGTCCTCGACGATGCGGTAACCGTACTGCATGATGGAGGTCGTGACCTGAAGCGTCGTTGCGCCAAGCAGAAGGAACTCCGCCGCGTCTTCCCACGTCTCGATGCCGCCGATACCGGAGATCGCGACATCGGGGATGCCGGTGCGAAGCTGCTGCATGAAGCGCAGCGCGATGGGCTTGACCGCCTTGCCGGAGTAGCCGGAGAGCGCGGACTTTCCGTTGATGATCGGCAGGCCGACCTTGCGGTCAAGGTCAACGTTGCAGATGGACTTGATGGTGTTGATCGTGGCGATGCCGTCGGCGCCGCCCTCAAGGCACGCCTTTGCCACGGGAACCATGTCCGTGATATTCGGAGTCATTTTCGCAAGCAGCGGCAGCTTGGAGCCGCGCTTGACCGCCTGACAGAAGCTCTTGCAAAGCTCGGCGTTCGTGCCGACGTCGGAGCCCATCGCGTGAGAGGTCATCTGCGGGCAGGAGAGGTTCATCTCGATCATGTCGGCACCCGCCTCGGTGACAAGGCGCGCAAGCTCCTCCCAGTCGGCCTCGGTCGGCCCCATGATGGAGGCGATCAGGACCTTCTGCGGGTAGTCCTGCTTGAGGCGCCGCAGATCCTCCAGATTCTGCTCCAGCGTATGCTCGGCGATCTGCTCCATGTTCTTAAATCCAACAAAGGGCGTCGCTTCCTTGGTCAGCGCGTCAAAACGCGGGGAGACCTCGTCAATGAGGAAGCTCTTCGGGCCGATGGTCTTGAACACCACGCCTGCCCAGCCTTCGTCGTAGGCCTTGGCGCACATCTCATAGCAGTTTCCAACGGGGGAAGAAGACAGGCAGAAGGGGTTTTCAAAGTGCACCCCGAGGAATGTTACGGATAAATCTTTTTTCACCATGTTATCTGCCCTCCAAATATGCGTCGATCGCCGCAGCGGCTTCCTTCGCCTTTTTGACCGCCCAGACGACGGTCTTGTCTCCGCGCGCAAGGTCGCCGGTGACGAAGACCTTGCCCTCGACCTGATAGCCGTCAAACGGGACTTCATTCTTCTCGGTCTTCAGCCCGAGCGCGTCGGCCGTCGTGGACTGGCCGACGGCCAGCACGATGAGATCCGCCTCGATCCGCAGCTCACTGTTGAGCTTACGGTGGCGGAACGTGACCGTCTTCCCTTCCGCAGCCACGGGCGCGTAGCCGTCGATGATGGTAACACCCGCATCGCGCGCCGTTTCCAGCTCCGCGCGCGACGCGCGGAAGTCGGAAAGCTCCTTGCGCGTGACGTTGGTCACGTTGGTCACGCCCAGCAGCTTCAGCGTCGCGGAGACGTCCATCGCCGCGTCGCCGCCGCCGATGACCAGCGCGTTGTCCGGCAGCGAAAGCGCGCCGCGCTTTTCGTCTACCTCGCGCAGGAAGGTCACTGCGGGAACGGCATAGGGGTTGCCTTCAAACATCGGCAGCATATTGGCCTTGCCAACACCCACGGCGATCAGCACGGCGTCATATTCCTGCCGCAGCTCATCCATGGAAATATCCTTGCCGACCTGCACGCCGCAGCGGAGCTGAGCGCCCAGCTTCACGATGCGCTCGATCTCCGCGTCAACCACGCGATCCGGCAGACGATACTCGGGGATGCCGCCGCGCAGGAAGCCGCCCGCCTGTGCGTCCTTTTCAAAAATCGTTACGTCGTAGCCCAGCGTGAGCAAAGAAGCCGCCGCCTGCAAGCCGGCGGGGCCGCCGCCGATGACGGCAACGTGCTTTCCCTTGGCGGTGCCTTTTTCAAGGATGGTCATGCCGCACTGCGCTTCAAAATCGGTCACGAAGCGCTGGATCTTTCCGATATGGATGGGACGGTCGATGCCGCTGCGGGAGCAGCCGCTCTCGCAATAGCGCTCCGTCGGGCAAACGCGAGCGCAAACCGCGCCCAGCGCGTTGTGCGCGCGGACAGTCTCGGCAGCGCCCTTGAAATTGCGAAAGCGGACGCTGCGGATGAATTTTGCCGGATCGGTCTGGGCGGGGCAGGTGGCAGAGCAAGGCGCGTCATGGCAAAGCAGGCAACGCTGCGCCTCTTCCATGACGGTCAACATGGTATAGCCGCGCTCCAGCTCCTCGGTGTACTTCTTGGTCATAACGATACTATGTTCTCCTTCCAAATTGTTTTACACAGGTTCATTATAGCGGACAAACGCGTGATTTGCAACAAAAATTGTTTGCAGCCGCAGAGCGCTACAGGAGCTTGTTGCCCGGGATGCGGCGCAGCGCGGCGCTGAGCGGCAGACAGATCAAAAGCACGCTCGCCGTCAACAGCGGGATGGCGCAGTAGATCGGCAGGGAGAGCACGGAAAAGCCGAACCAGCGCTCCAGATGCTCCAGCACGAACACGTGCAGGATATAAATGCCGAGCGTATCGCGCGAAACCGCCGCAAGACGCCGCGCGCGCCCTTCCGGCGCGTCCGGCAGCGTGCGGAACAGCTCGAAGAGCGCCGCCGCCTGCACATAGGCAAAGATCGTTCCGGAGCCGAGCAGGGCAAACTGCGGCGTGCCGCTGCGCAGGGAGTCGAGGTAGTTGGCCGCAGCCGCAGCCGCCACCGCCAGCGCCCAGACAAGCAGGAGCAGCGTTCTGCTGTGCTTCGGTCTGTCCGAGAGATACCAGCCCAGCAGGGCGTAGGGTGCAAAGGAGTTGAGCGGGAACTCGAACTGCTCGATAAAATCGGCAGCCGCCTGCGGAATGGGCAGCATCCGCAGCGTCGTCTTCACCGTGACGAAGAAGAAGCAGGCGGCGAGCAGATAGCGCACGTATTTCCCGTTTTCATAGCGCACCGCGCACCACAGAAGCGGCAGCAGCGCGTAAGTTCCGGCCAGCCGCGGGAGGTACCAGAGGTGATACTTCCCCCGAACGGTGGCAGCGGCCAGACGCTTCCAGCCCTCCGGCGCGGCAAGCGCCCCGACCCCCACCTCGTCCAGCGCATAAAGCAGCGCGGCAAGCAGATAGAGGACGACCAGCCGCAGAACGTATTTTTTCAAAAGCACCCGCACCGGCGGCAGCTCCTCTCTGCCGAGGAAGAGCGCGCCGGAGAGCATGACGAACAGCGGAACGGCGGCGGGGCTTACCATGCTGTCAAAGAGGTTGCAGACGGTAAAATGGAGCGACCGCACCGGCGCGGCGTCCCATTTGGAAAAGCTCACATGGATCATGACGACCATGCAGCAGGCGGCAATGCGAAGAGCGTCGAACTGCGATCTGCGTTTCATGCCGTCTTCCCTCCCGAAACGATCTCGTGCACCATCAGGCAGGCCGCGCCGCAGGCCTGTGCCGCCTGCTCGCCCTCGGGCGAATCCTCAAAGATGATCGTCTGCTCCGGCGCAACATGAAAGTGGCGCATCGCCATCAGGAAGCCGTCCGGCGCCGGTTTCTTCTTCGGCACATCCTGCTGCGTGAGGATCAGGTCAAAGGCCGATACGCGGCGGAATTTTGTAAGGATGTCAAGCACGCTTTGCTTCGTCGCCGTGGAGACCAGCGCAATAAAATATGTCTCGGAAAGCGCCGCGAGAAGGTCGAAAAGCGCCGTGTTCTCGACGATCCGATCGTAAAAGCTCGGGTAGCACTCGATCTTCGCCCGATGGATCGCGTCGATCTGCTCGCGGCTTGCGTCGGGCAGCAGCGGGGGCAGAAAATCCCGATAGTACCGCCCGTTGCACGCGCTCGCGAAGCAGTTCTCGCTCAGCGAAACGCCGTACGGCTCCAGCACCTGCCGATAAGCGGCGTAGTTGGCGGGCACGGTGTCAAACAAAGTACCATCGAAGTCAAAAATGGCAAGCCTCTGTTTCATTTCTCCTCCTCAAAGCGATCATAAATGTCGTTCATCACGACGATCATCGCGGCGAAGTATTTGATCGCGCCCTTTTCGCTCTTGCGCATCTTATACGGCATCAGGCGCAGCCAGTGGATCATCTCATGGTAGTAAACGCTGCGGTGCTCCTCGAAGGTCATGTGCTCCGCCATCCACGCATCAAAGCGGCAGTAAATCTGCCGGTAGCGCTCGGAATTGGGCTGAAGGAAGTTCACGGCGTTTCCCTCCACCGTAGCGGGACGGGAATAGCGCAGGAACTCATAGCCGCCGTGCAGCGACTGCAACAGCTTCGCGTAGTCGACGCCCGCCGTTTTGACGGGGTTGTCCGGATTGGGGTCGATGATGTAAAAATCGTCGTGCTCCGGCCGACAGACGATGTTTTCGATCGTCAGGTCACCGTGGACGTTCGCCCGGCGCTCCGCCTGAAAAATCTCACGCAGGTGCGGGATCTCGAACATCTTCCGCAGGCGCGGCAGGCCGCGATAGGTCACACCGTTGATCTCCAGCGTTTCATATTCGCAGAGCGCGCGCAGCGCGCGGCTCTGGCTGATGGTTTGCAGGTTGCCCTCGACCTTCTGCGTAACATAGCGCTCGATCATCGCCTCGTCAATGGCGGCCGTCTGACCGGTGTAGAGCTTTTCCTGCAAGGTCTCCAGCACGGAGCGCAGGATGTGCCAGCTTTTTTCCGCGCTCTGGCTGTGGATATACTCAAAAAAGCCCACGGCGGAATTGTCATAGGGCATATCATAGCGGTAGGAGTACTTGCCCCGCTTTTCGTTGCAGATCTCCGGCAGGGGGAGCTTACCCGTCTGCTCGTGCAGCCACTGCACCTGCTCGAAGAGCTTTTCGGCAGCAGCCGTACCGAAGGCATACTTGCGGTAGACCGTCCCGTCCTTTGTCATGCAGAGCATCGTGGTCGCGTCGGAACCGGAGGAACAGTCGCGGATGATGCAGGCATCCGCATTCATGGAAAGAAACTCGTGCATCGCCTCCGGCCGCTCGCCCTCGAAGTACGCGTTGAGAAACTGCATTTGCTCCTCCGGCTCCAAATGCGGCAGAAGGCGCATACTTGCGGTCGCCGGCTTGGCCTTGCGCATCAGCACGGAGGCCAGCAGGAGCAGCGGCAGCGGCACGAGAATGAATGCGCACAGCAGCAGCTCAGGCACCAGCCGGAACATCCCGCTCGTCACCGCGAAGGTGGAGCGGAACAGCGCACCGGTATGGAACATCATGTAAAACACATCGACAAATCCGACTGCCGCCCCCTGCCTGCAAAGCATCCGTGCGAGCATCGCGTAGGAAGCAAGGTAGGCCGCCCACATGATCACGGTGTCGAGGAGCAGCTTCCAGACGTTGACCTTCCGGATCAGATCCTTGAAGGAGGAGATCAGCGACCAGAGAAACAGCAGCAGACGGAACTTGATCTTTTCGTTAAAGACCGAGCAGCCCAGCAGCGCCATTTTTTTACAGGGGCGGCTGTTGAGCGCGACAAGCAGCAGCACCGCGAGCAGCGCCACCGTCAAAATAAGATAAGTCAGCGCCGTGTGCAGGATCGTCTTGGACGCCGTGATCGTCGCAAGGGCAAGGAAGATCAGCGCCACACACACGACGTCAAGGCAGCGATCCACTGCGATGGTCGCCATGGCATAGCCGTAGCCGTTCTTCATCTTTCTGCCGGAGAGCGCAACGCGGACGACCTCGCCCAGATGCAGCGGCAGATAGAAACTGACCAGATAGCCGGAGGCCAACGCGCTGAGCAGCGTGGGCAGCGGCGTGTCCTCATAGACGCCGACGAACCTGCGCCAACGGATCGCCTTGCAGACGTGCCCAAGGGTCAAAAAGCCCACAGCGCACAGAAAATACAGTACCGTCATGTTTTCCCCTCAAAAAACGGGTGGCATTCCGCCGCCGTGTACTCCTCCGGCGTTCCGAAGGAAACATGGAGCTGCGTTTTCAGGCTGCGCACCGTGCGGCCGTCGGCGATCATCTCGTTGTACACGCCGCTCATGAAGAACTCCTCATAGCGGCACACCTGAAGGTAGCGCGCTGCGTAACGGTCGAAAAGCTCCTTGCGGTTAAAGTAATAAGCGCCGCAGATGGCCTCCGTGCTGATAGCCTGCTTTTCCACCGTCCGCTCTACGTTTCCGGCGGCATCCAGCGCAACAAAGCTGTATTTCGGCTCCGTCGCGTGGAAGGTCAGCAGCACGCCGTCGGGGCGCTGCTGCTGCGGCAAACGGCACAGAGCCTCCATGGCCTCACTGCAAAACAGATGGTCACAGTCGTTAAAGAGCAGTGGTACATCTGCGGACAGATCCTTCACGCCCTCCATGCAGGTCAGGACAGCCCCGCGGAGCACGTGGTCAAGGACGATCACCTCTGCCTGCGAAAAGTAGTCGCGGATGCGGCGGTCGATGGCGAAACGCTCGATGTGCTCCCGCAGAACGACAAACCGGACGCCCGCAAGGGGGATCTTCCCGACCACACTCATTGCCGCCCAGTAGAAAAACGGCTTGCCACGCAGTTCGATCAGCGGCTTCGGACACTCGTAGCCATCCCGAAAAAAGCGGCTGCCCGCGCCCGCCATCGGCATCATCAGATAGGTATCCATGTTAACCCTCCGGCAGATATTCTGCCATGACTTCATAGCGATAGTCCTTCCCGCCGCCGTCCCTGGAAAACAGCTTTTTGCGGCAGAAGAGATATTGCATCAGCAGCCCGAGCATCCGCTTGGTCTGCGAAAACAGCTTTGCGTTGCTGACCTGATCCTCCTCCCGCCACGTCAGGGGGAAGAAGCGGAAGACGGACTTGCAATAGATCCCATAGAGCAGAAGATATACATTAAATGTCAGGTCATTGGGAAACGACAGGTAGAATTTTGAGCGGAGGTAGCTCGTCTTGTAATAGTTCAGCCCCGCGCCGAGATCCTGCACCCGTTTTCCGGTAAAGAGGGAAAAGACGGCATTGAAGACGCGGTTGCCGAAAATGCGAAAACCGCTGTAGTTGACGAGCTTTGAGTCCTTGGAAAAGCGGGAGCCGAGCAGCGAGTCATAGCGCTCCGTCTCGCCGCTGCGAAGATAGGGCAGAATGTCCGCGATGTCGCCCTGATCGTCGCCGTGCAGCACGACGACACCGTCAAAGCCTTGCTCGACGGCGTACTGAAAGGCGACCTTATGCGACCCGCCGAGGCTGTAGTTTTCGCAGTTGCGCACGACGCGTGCCGGAATGGACAGCTTCGACAGCGCTTGCCGCGCAGCGGCAATGCTGCCATCCGGACTGCGGTTGTCCACCACAAGCACCTCGGCAAATCGCTTTTGCTCCTCTCCGAGTGCGGCAATGCGCGCCAGCACTCTGGGAATCTGCTTTTCGCAGCGATACATCGGAATAAAGATCAGAATTTTACTCACGTTTTCCCTCCGCAATTCGTCTCAGGACGAAGAAGTTACAAACCATGGTGATCGGTGTGATGAGAATCTTCGAAAGCAACGCGGTGTTGCGCCGCAGCAGCGGCACGCTGCACAGCAGTGTCCAGCCGCGCAGCAGCCGGTCGATCCACTGCGCCAAGAACGACACCGCCGTGATCAGCAGCAACTGATAGAGCACATAGAGCAGGTATTTCCGCCACCAGCTGCCGCCGCGCGTCTCCAAGATCTTCTTTGTGGAGACGAAGAAGACAAAGGTGACGGAGACCATGGAGCTGAGATAGTTCGCTCCGGCCACCGGAAAGGCGCAAAGCCGCGTCAGCACCGTGTAGATGCCGAAGTCGATCAGCCAGCCCACGCCGGAAACCAGCACAAATTGAAGAAACTTTTTCAGGATTTTCTGCATTTTAAGACCCACGCAAGCAAGAAGAAATAACCCATCAGGTAGTCAACATAGAAATACTTGGCATAAGCCGCGGGCATCAGCAAAAAGACAAGCAGCCAGTTTGCAATGCCGCCGCCCGTGATCCAGAAGACCAGCCACCTGCGCCGCAGCAGCGCATAGACGCAGGCTGCCAGCACCAGCGCGCAGGGAATGCACAGCCAATAGGTCAGGTGGAACACGGCTCTCGCGCCGGAGAGCGGATACTGCCGGTGGAGATAGCGCCATGTGTTCCACTGCGCGCGCAGATAGATCATCGGGTGCTTCAGGACAACGCGCTTGACCGCCGCGCAAAAGCGCTCCTGCGCAGCATAGTCCGCGTCCTCCACGCCTTCCATCACGTAGGCCTGATAATAGTTCTCGTCGCCATAGCGCTCGATATAATCATAGATCGTGTCGAGCTTGAGATACGCCTCGATGTCCGCGCGCTCCTCGGCAATGTCCTCCGGCGTCAGGCCGTTTCGGAACATATTGCACAGGAGATAGCCGCAAAGCGGCTTCGTTCTGAGGCTCAGGCTCGCCTCCGACTCGGCATAGGCCTTGCACTGCGGAAGAAAGACGACAAGCAGGGTCAGCGCGTAGAGCGCGGCCTGCTTCCAAAGCGCCTTGCACGGCTTTAGGCGGTAGGCAACCAAAAGCAGGATCGCACCCAACGGCACAAGGTAGATGCCCTCGGAGCGCCAGAAGGCCAGCACACCGATCAGCGCACTGAGCAGGATGAGGGTCGTGCGCGTCAGCGCCTTGTGGTCGAGCCAATCATAATACAGCTTGGCGATCAAAAACAGGTAGGCAATGCCGTAGGTGGGCAGGCGGTGCGCGGAGACCGCCATGTCCATCGTGAAGGGGAGCAAAAACAGCAGGTACATCAGCAGTCCCCGCCTGCCGCTGCGGCGAACCTGCCGCGCGACGCAGTAGCCCGCGATGAGCGCCTGTAAAAGCAGCTTGATCAGCACCGGCCCGAGATAGTGCGGCAGCACCATCAGACAGGTGATCCAGTAAAAGCCGGAAAGATAGTTAAACCAATAGGCAAAGCTGTCCAGCCGGAGCGCGCGCTCATACAGGCTCAGCTCGTCCGCGACCAGCTCATAGGGGCGCACAAGGAGCATCCACAGCACCAGCGCAAAAAGATACGGCAGCGCATAGGACAGGTAGGCGCGCTCCGGATTGGTACGGCGGTCGGGAGCAAGCAGTCCCTTCCAGATCAGACGCCAGAAGCCGAACAGCGCAGCAAACAGGATGGCCTTGCAGAGAATATAGTTCAGCAGGTCGGCCGTCGGCGCGACCTCAAAAATAAAGCGTTCGGTAACAAACGAAGTAAGCCAGTGAACGGTGGCCGCTATAACGGCAAACCGCTCACGCGCGAGAAAATCCCGAAATCGTAACGCGTGCATATCCGCTCTCCCCCGATCATTGATGGGAATATCATACCGCAAATCCACGTTTTTTGCAATGGAGAAAGCACATTTGTTTCCACCGGTAGATAAAATAAGAGCGCGCTGCAATCCTTATTTTGCAACGCGCCCTTTGGTCATTACTTTTGTTCGTTGTCGATCATATCCTGCGTGACTTCGCTCTCCGGCCAAGCCTCGGCGGTATAATCGCGGTAAATATCCAGACCGGCACCGGCGGGGATGAGCTTACCGATGATGACATTCTCCTTCAGGCCGACCAGATGATCGACCTTGCCCTTGATGGCGGCCTCGGTCAACACCTTCGTCGTCTCCTGGAAGGAGGCGGCAGAAAGGAAGGACTCCGTTGCCAGCGACGCCTTGGTGATGCCCATGAGCATCAGCGTGTCGGTCGCGTAGCGCAGATCGGTCTCACCGGCCTCGATCCGCTCGCGGATCTTCTCGTTGGCCGCCTCGAACTCATAGACATCCACAACGGAACCGCTGAGCAGTTCGGTATCGCCCGGCTCCTCGACGCGCACCTTGCGCATCATCTGACGGATAATGACCTCGATGTGCTTATCGTTGATGTCAACGCCTTGCTGGCGATAAACGGCAAGAACGCCCTGCGTCAGATAATTCTGCACGGCCTCGACGCCCGAAATGCGCAGCACATCGTGCGGGTTAAGCGCGCCGTCGGTGATCGGCTCGCCCTTGCGGATACGCTTGCCGTTCTCGACCTTGAGGCCGACGGAGTAAGGCACCTGATAGAGCTTGACCTCGCCGTCGTCGGCGGTGATGGTGATGTCGCGCAGCGCGCTGCGGTGGCTCTCGTCGACCGCCGCGACGCCTTCGATCTCGGAAATGACGGCCATCTTCTTGGGCTTGCGCGCCTCGAAGAGCTCTTCAACACGGGGAAGACCCTGCGTGATGTCGTCGCCCGCGACGCCGCCGGTGTGGAAGGTACGCATGGTAAGCTGCGTGCCCGGCTCGCCGATGGACTGCGCGGCGATGATGCCGACCGCCTCGCCGAGGTTGACCAGCTCGGAGGTGGCAAGGTTCATACCGTAGCACTTGGCGCACACGCCGCTCGCGGCGCGGCAGCCCAGCACGGTACGGGCATAGACGTTGTGAATGCCGTGCGCCTCCAAGAGCTTCGCGTCCTCTTCGTGCATCATCTGATCCTTCGAGATGAGCACTTCGCCGGTCTGCGGGTCGCAAATGTCTCTCACGGGGAAGCGGCCATGGATACGGGAGGCAAAGCTCTCGATGACCTGTCCCTTTTCGACGACCTCGGCAAGGTTGATGCCGCGCTCGGTGTCGCAGTCCGGCTCACGGATGATGACCTCCTGCGAAACATCGACCAGACGACGGGTCAGATAACCGGAGTCCGCGGTACGCAGCGCCGTATCGGTCAGACCCTTACGCGCGCCTCTGGAGGAAATGAAGTACTCCAGAACGGACAGACCTTCACGGAAGTTCGCCTTGATTGGGATCTCAATGGTGCGGCCGTTGGTGTCGGCCATCAGGCCACGCATACCGGCAAGCTGACGGATCTGGTTCATGCTGCCGCGCGCGCCGGAGTCCGCCATCATATAGATGGGGTTGAACCGGTCGAGGTTTTCTTGCAGAGCGCCGGTGACGTCCTTGATGGTCTGCTCCCACTGCTGCACGACCAGACGGTAGCGCTCGTCGTTGGTGATGAAGCCGCGCTTATACTGACGGTCGATCTTGACCGCTTCGTGCTCGGCCGCGTCGACCAGCGCATACTTCTTCTCCGGAATCGCCATATCCGCAATGGAAACGGTGATCGCGCCCTTGGTGGAATACTTGTAGCCGAGCGCCTTCACGCGGTCGAGCATTTCCGTCGCGATGGTGAAGCCATGCTTGCGGATGCACTTGTCGATGATGACGCCGAGCTTCTTCTTGCCGACAAGGAAGCTGATCTCCAGCTCGAACGCGTTTTCCGGCTTGGAGCGATCCACAAAACCGAGATCCTGCGGGATCGGCTCGTTGAAGATCAGGCGGCCGACGGTCGCGTGGATGATCTGATAGCGCATCTCGCCGTCGATCATCTTGCCGTAGCGCACGCGGATGGGCGCGTGCAGGCCGATCGCGCCGCCGGCGTAGGCGGTGATCGCCTCGTCCACGCTGGAGTAGGCGTGTTTTGCGATAAACTGCGGCGCCTTCTTGCCGAAGCGCTCCGCCTCGTCGAGTGCCTTTTCCACAAGATCGCCGTCGACCAGCTGACCCTCGGGCAGGTCGAAGTCGCCCTTATCGGTGACAAAGACCTCTTCCGCGCCCTTCTCGCTCTTGCCCAGACGGACATAGGTCAGGTAGTAGGTGCCGAGGATCATATCCTGCGTCGGAACCGTGACGGGCTTTCCGTCCTGCGGGCGCAGCAAGTTATTTGCCGAGAGCATCAGCAGACGCGCCTCCGCCTGCGCTTCGGCGGACAGCGGCACGTGAATTGCCATCTGGTCGCCGTCGAAGTCCGCGTTGAACGCGGTGCAGCACAGCGGATGGAGCTTAATGGCGCGGCCTTCGACCAGCACCGGCTCAAAGGCCTGAATGCCGAGGCGGTGCAGCGTCGGCGCGCGGTTGAGCATGACGGGACGATCCTTGATGATGTCGTCCAGCGCGTCCCAAACCTCCGGCTCACCGCGGTCGATCTTTTTCTTCGCGCTCTTAATGTTGTTCGCAACGCCGTCTTCGACGAGCTTTTTCATGACGAACGGGCGGAACAGCTCAATCGCCATTTCCTTCGGCACGCCGCACTGATAGAGCTTCAGTTCCGGTCCGACGACGATAACGCTACGGCCGGAGTAGTCGACGCGCTTGCCCAGCAGGTTCTGACGGAAACGACCCTGCTTGCCCTTGAGCATATCGGACAGGGACTTGAGCGCGCGGTTGTTCGCACCGGTGACGGCGCGGCCGCGGCGGCCGTTGTCGATCAGGGCGTCGACCGCTTCCTGAAGCATACGCTTCTCATTGCGAATGATGATGTCCGGCGCGCTGAGCTGAATGAGGCGCTTTAAGCGGTTGTTGCGGTTGATGACGCGGCGGTACAGGTCGTTCAGGTCGCTCGTTGCGAAGCGGCCGCCGTCGAGCTGCACCATGGGACGGATCTCCGGCGGGATGACCGGAAGCACATCCATGACCATCCACTCCGGCTTGTTGCCGGACAGGCGGAAGGCGTCGACGACCTCGAGGCGCTTGATGATGCGCAGCTTCTTCTGGCCGTTGGCGTTCTTCAGCTCGGAACGCAGTTGGGTGGAAAGCTCCTCCAGATTGACGTCCGCAAGCAGCTTCTTGACCGCCTCGGCGCCCATGCCCGCGTCAAAGTCGTCCTCATACTTT
>USIH01000011.1 GCA_900554705.1 uncultured Eubacteriales bacterium | reverse complement strand
CTGCACGACATAGCCCGCCAGCATCAGGCCTGCGCAGGAGGGCACCCATGAGACAGAGGCCGGTACACTGCGGCGGCCGGGAGGCGGCGCTTCTGCCGGAAGCGGTGTGCGCGGCGTCTCCTCGCTGAAGAGCACGGTATGGTGCGCGATGCCGCGCGCGCGCAGCTCGCGGCGGACGACCCGTGCCAAGGGGCAGCCGCTGGTTTTTGAAATGTCCGTAATGCGCAGCCCAAACGGGTCGAGCTTGTTGCCCGTTCCCATGGCGCTGATGATGGGGATGCCACGCTGCTTTGCCGTGGCGATGAGGCTGAGCTTGCAGGAAACAAGGTCGATCGCGTCGATCACATAGTCGTAGGGCCGCGCGAAAAAACGCTCCTTGTCCTCCTCACAGTAAAGGTACGGCATCGGTTCGACGCGACAGGCCGGATTGATGTCCGCAATGCGCTGCGCCATGACCTCCGCCTTGTATTTCCCGATCGTGGAGTGCAGCGCGCAGAGCTGCCGGTTGATGTTGCTCGTTCCGACGGTATCGTTGTCCACAAGCGTGATCTCCCCGACGCCCGCGCGCGCCAGCCCCTCCGCCGCGAAGCTGCCGACACCGCCGACACCGAAAACGATCACGCGGGCGTGCTTCAGCTTCTCCAGCGCCTGCGCGCCGAACATCATTTCCTCGCGGATAAACGGATTTTCCATCTTGCCCTCCGATCTCTTCGTATAAAAACGGAGGGGACGGCGTCCCCTCCGAAGCGGTTATCTTGATCAGTCAAGATTTGCGTGCTTGACAGCCTTCTTGCTGAAGTCGCAGTTCTCCACCGCGGCCGTGACCAGCCCTTTCACATGGTCGGTCTTCAGACCGTTGGAAACGCTGAGCGCGCGCTGCATCTTGCCCGCGCCGGTGTAATAGAGCACCACATGGATCTTCTCACCGTTGTTCGTCACTTCGAAGCTCTTGCAGTCGCCCGCCGTGCGCTCTTCGTTAAAGAGCCACGCGTAAACGTCCTCGGAGTAGCTGATCGCACCGCTGCGGGTCACGTTTTCGACATCGACGGTATCGTTCTCGGAATACTGCTCCGCGAGCTTGCGGAAGCCGTCCGCATCGGTCTTATCGGACATCGCGGTATTGACCGCGACCTCGATCTCCTTGGGAGTGTAGTCGTGGGAATGGCTGGTGCTGTCCTCGGTGTCGCAGTAGACGAGCTGGAGGAGGTTCGCGGTGGCGTAGTCTTCCTTGTCGATGAGCTTGATGACATAATAGGTGTCGCCCGCTTCGTTGACAAAGAGCTTCGCGTCGCCGGCGGCAGCGGTCTCAAAGACCCACTTCGCGGCATCTTCGTTCACGGCAGAGGTGATGCCTTCCTGCGTCCGGTCGGCATTATGCGTGACCTTATCGCTCTCGGCGTCGAACTCCTTCTCCATTGCCTCGGCAGCGGCCTTCGCCTTTTCCTTCTCGGCGTCAGTCACTTCGGTGCTCTCCGCGCCTTCCTCGATGTAGTCCGAGGCAGCGACCTTATAGAGGTCATAGGTCGCAACATCGAAGCGGGTCTTGTCCGCCTCATAGGCCGTCTGGATCTCTTCGTCGGTGTAGGTCAGGGAGTTGGCATAGGCATCGGCATAGGCGGTGCGCTCCAGATAGCAGCGCAGCCCCTTTTCGTTGCAGCCCTTGCCAAAAATGGCGGCAATGTACTCATCCAGATCCCACTTCGTGTTGTGGGTCTGGTTGTACTGATCCTTCTGTGCCTTATACTGTGCCATCGTCTCTTCGACAACGGCCATATCTTCCTCGGAAGCCTCAAAGCCCTTTGCCTTGCCCTCATCATAGAGGGTATAGCACTGCGCGATGCTATTCTTAGCCGACTCGATCAGCAGGTCGGAAAGGCCGAGATCGACCATCGAGGAGCTGTTGTTGCCGATCTGGCTGCGGAAGCTGTTGGCAATCGGGCAGTAGAAGTAGTTAAACTCTTTGACGGAGATCTTATGATCGTTGACCTTCATGACCGTGGCATTGCGCCAGTAGGCACGGTAGCCAAGGATGCCGCCGATGACCAGAGCGAGCACCAGCACGACGCTGATCGCAAGGATCACGCCTTCGGAGAGCTTTTTCTTTGTCTTCTTTTCCGGAGCAGGGTTCTCCTCCTGCACCAAACGCTTCTTTCTTTCACGGGAAGCACTCATAGTTTATAACCTCTCATTCATGGGTAATGGTTGGGTCTGTGCCCAAATGAACGCCGTTGTCCATTATACTGATTTTTTCATTGCGTTTCAAGTATAAAATCTAAAAAACGAAAAAAGTTTCAAAAAAGTAAGCGAGCCCGCTGGGAACCGCCATCTCTCGGCAGCGTCCTGCGGGCAGAAAAAGCCCCGCTATAGCCGTGTAGTCCCGTTTATAACCTGCACAAAACGGCAGGTGGGTTGTCTCTCCGCGTCTTTTCTGCTTCCAACGTCCATTCACGGTCAAGGCCGGAACGGGAGGCCTGCAAGCCGAGGCGGAAGTCCGACATCCCGAAGATATGATGTGGGTTTAAAGGGGACTATCACGAACCAAGCAGGGAACTTTTCAATTAAGGTATCGTCGAAACGATAAGGTATTACGCTTCCTCTTCCTCAAAAAGGGACTGCATGAGCAGGTCGTAGACCTCCTCCAGCTCCTTTTCGTCTTCGACCGCGAGGAGCACCGGCTCGCCGTCTTCCTCCGCGGACTTGAGGATGCTGACCTCAAGCTCTTCCTTTTCGTCGTCGGCGTCGGCAGGGGTGAGCGCCAGATACTCCGCACCCTTGTACGTTACGGTGGAGAGCACCTCCAGCTCGTATTCCACGCCGTCTTCATCCGTTATGGAGATCACGTCGCGCTGCATTGCATCGTCCATGGTAAAAACGCCTCCTGTGTTTCTCTGCTCCTATTGTAACCGCTCGGCACGGGAAAATCAAGAGGAAAACGGGCGATGTCATGAGATAAAATTCTCAAGCTCCGCCGCAAGCTCCGTTTCGTCCGCACAGAAAATGCCGCGCCGTATGCGCGCGCGATCCGTCTGCGGCAGCGTAACGAGGCGGACGCCGCATCGCTCCACCTTTCCGTCGCTGCCGTGCTGCACGCACAGCTCCCCCTCTTGCTCAAAAATGCGAAAAAAAGAACCGCCGCACAGAAGAATTGCCAAAAGCATCACGCTGACCCACCTGCGGCAAAAAGTCAATCTCATATCCCTCACCGTTGTAAGGTTTCCCCAAAAACACCGAATTTATAAAAGAAAAAAAACGCTAATACGGATTTGACAGGCGTGATATAATCATCTATATAGGGATAGAATACACACGGCTTTTCCCCTATGCCTTTTCCCTTCCGTGAATTAGGTTTTTTGGAAAGCGAGGCTAATCATGGGCGATCATAACAACCCCAACTCCAAACCGGTCCATGTTGCATGGCGCGTCTCCCGCGTGATCCTTCAGGTCATCGGGCGGATCCTTCTGATCCTCCTGATCGCCGTCGGTACGCTGGCGCTGGTCGTCGTCGTCGCCGGTTCGATCTTTATGTCAAAATTCTCCGACTATCTGAAGGACGACCTGATCCCGTCGGCAGAAAAATATGTGGAAACACGCTTTGAGCTAAAGCGCGAGGATCAGTCGCAGACCTCCATCATCTACTATACCGACCCCGACACGGGAAAATACGAAGAGTTGCAGCAGCTCGACGCCGCACAGAGCCGTATCTGGGTGGAGTATAAGGATATCCCCCTGAATATGATCAACGCGACCATCGCCATTGAGGACAAGCGCTTTAACGAGCACAACGGCGTCGACTGGGTGCGCACGCTCTCGGCCGTCGGCAACTTCCTCGGCGGCGACTCCTCCTACGGCGCCTCCACCATCACCCAGCAGCTCATCAAAAACATCACGCACGAAGACGATGTGACCGTAAACCGCAAGGTGCAGGAGATCTTCCGCGCGCTTGCCGTCGAGAAATACTACACGAAGGAAGAAATCCTTGAGTGGTATCTCAACACGATCTACCTCGGTCAGGGCTGCTACGGCGTGCAGAGCGCCGCCAAGGTCTACTTTGGCAAGGACGTAGGCGAGCTGTCCGTCGCGGAGTGCGCAAGCATCATCTCCATCACGAACAACCCCTCTCTCTACGATCCGTATATCAGCAAGGGAAACAATCACCGCCGTCAGCAGACCGTGCTGCGCGAGATGTACGCGCAGGGCTATCTGAACGCGGGCGAGTACCTGCAAGCAAAGTATCAAACGCTGGAGTTCCATAACGGTCTTTACGACGAGCGCACCTATGTCTGCGCGTCGTGCGGCTTTGAAGGAACGAGCGGAGAATACAACGAGATCAATAACGCCTTCTACTGCCCCCAGTGCTACAAGCAGAACTTCTCCATCGAGACAAGCAGCTATTATTCCTACTTCACCGACACCGTATACCGCGATGTTCTGAACGATCTTCAGGCAAAATACGGCTACGCAGAGGAGGTCGCGGTGCAGAAGCTGCTGACCGGCGGCTACCGCATCTATTCGACCATCAACCCGAAGGTGCAGGAGCTGGTCGACTCCGTCTATGAAAATCTGGACAACATCCCTGATACCATCAGCTATCAGCAGCTCCAGTCCGCGACGGTCATCATCGACAACCGCACCGGCGACATCATCGCCATGGCGGGCGGCGTCGGCAAGAAGAGCGGCAGTCTGACGCTCAACCGTGCCACGCAGAGCAAGCTGCCCACCGGCTCTTCGATCAAGCCCGTCTCGGTCTATGCGCCGGCGCTCGACGCAGGCGTCATCACGCCCAACACCATGTTTGAAGACTCCCCGCTCAACGAAGGCTCCAACTGGCCGCAAAACGACAGCCGCTCCTACAGCGGTCCCTGCCTCGTGCTGCGCGGCGTCACCAGCTCCCTCAACACGATCTCCGTTAAGACGCTGCGGGAGCTTGGCATTGAAGAGAGCTTCAACTTTATGAAAAACAAGCTGGGCTTTACCACGCTGGTCGACGAGGTCGAGATCGGCGGAAAGACCTTTACCGACAAGGCCTACGCGCCGCTTGCACTGGGCGAACTGACCTACGGTCTGACCGTGCGCGAGATGACGCAGGCCTACGCGACCTTCGCCAACAACGGTGTGTTCCGCGAGGCGCGCACCTATACGCGCGTGGAAGACTCGCAGGGTCGCGTGATTCTGGACAACGCGCAGGAGAGCCACACGGCCATCAGCGAAAAAGCAAACTACTACCTGACCTATATGCTTGAATCCGCCGTCAACGGCGGCACCGGCTGGTACGCGCGCATGGACAATGTTGCCGTCGCCGGCAAGACCGGTACCTCCGGCAACAACCAGACCCGTTGGTTCGCGGGCTACACGCCCGAGTACACCTCCGTCGTCTGGTGCGGCTACGACGAGCAGGAGCAGATCATCCTCTCCGGCACCTCCGTCAACCCCGCCATCACCATGTGGAATCAGGTCATGCGCCCGCTGCACCAGAGCTATATCGACGGCAACGGTTCGCTCTCCTTCTCCCAGCCGGAGGGCGTCGGCTATTACAGCGTCTGCGCCGACTGCGGCCAGCTCGTGACCGAGGCGTGCAAGAAGGACGTGCGCGACGGTGTTAACCGCGCCGTGACCGTCCGCCTGTTCTGGGACGACGCGCCGCGCAGCGAATGCACCTGCCACACGCTCGTGAAGATCTGCGGCGAGAGCGGCAAGATCGCGAACGAATACTGCGAACAGGTACACGGAAACACCATTACCGAAGTCGGTATGCTCATCTATAACGAAGACTGGCTCGTGAACAAAGACAAGGAGTACGTCTACAACCCCGAAAAGAAGGAAGACTTCTGTACCATTCACGACAGCGGTTCGCTCGAACCGACGGAGCCGACCGATCCGACGGAGCCGACCGACCCCACTGACCCCACCGAGCCGCCCGAACCGACGGAGCCGCCTGAGCCGACGGCAGAGCCGTCGCTGGAGTTCGTGCCCGAGGAAGAGGACGACTGGTATCGTCGGCGGATCGACCTATAAAAAGAAAGCAGGAGAAAAACGTCCATGTGGATTGCCGATCAATGGAAGGATTATGAGGTGCTCGACACCTCCGACGGAGAAAAATTAGAGCGCTGGGGCAGCTATTACCTCGTTCGCCCCGACCCGCAGATCATCTGGTCGACACCGCACGACGATCCGCGCTGGAAGCGCTACGACGCCCGCTACGCCCGCTCCAACAGCGGCGGCGGGCAGTGGTCGCACCATCATCTGCCGGAGCGCTGGCAGATTCGCTACCGCGACCTGACCTTCCATGTCAAGCCCATGAACTTCAAGCACACGGGCGTTTTCCCCGAGCAGGCGGCAAACTGGGACTTCATCGACCGGCTGATCCGCGGCGCGGGCAGACCCGTGAGCGTGCTGAATTTGTTTGCCTACACGGGCGGCGCGACCCTTGCGGCCGCGAAGGCAGGCGCTTCGGTCTGCCATGTGGATGCCGCGCGCGGCATGGTCGCTTGGGCGCGCGAGAACGCGGAGGCCTCCGGCCTTTCGCAGGCGCCGATCCGCTGGATCATCGACGACTGCGCCAAGTTTATCGAGCGTGAGATCAAGCGTGGGCGCCGCTATGACGCAGTCATCATGGATCCTCCCTCCTACGGTCGCGGGCCGTCGGGAGAGATCTGGAAGCTGGAGAAGGATCTCTACCCCTTCCTCCGGCTCGTCGCGGGCGTTCTGTCCGACGATCCCCTGTTTTTTATCATCAACTCCTACACCACCGGTCTTGCCCCCTCCGTCCTGACCTGCCTGCTCGACACCGTCGTCAGGCCGCAGCACGGCGGCAGCACTGTCTCGGACGAATTGGGTCTGCCCGTGCGCGACAGCGGACTGGTCTTGCCCTGCGGCGCGACCGGACGCTGGACAAAGGAAACATCGAAATGAACGAAGCTATCGTAACGCAGAATCTGCGTTTTTCCTACCCGAGTATTCCCGTTTTCGACGGGCTGGATCTGCGCGTCGAAGAGGGCAGCTTTCTTGCCGTCTTAGGCCACAACGGCTGCGGAAAATCCACCCTTGCCAAGCACTTTAACGCCATTCTCCTGCCGGAGGGCGGGAGCGTGCACGTCTTTGGCATGGACACCTCGGACGAGGCGCTGCTGCTTGAGATTCGGCGCACGGTCGGCATGGTTTTCCAAAATCCGGACAACCAGATGGTCGCAAACGTCGTTGAGGAGGACGTCGCCTTCGCGCCGGAGAACTTAGGCGTCGCGCCGGAGGAGATTCGCCGCCGCGTGGATGACGCGCTGCGCGCCGTCGGGATGTACGACTATCGCACGCACGCCCCGCACCTGCTCTCCGGCGGGCAGAAGCAGCGCATCGCCATCGCAGGCGTGATCGCCATGCAGCCGCGCTGCATCGTCTTAGACGAGCCGACCGCCATGCTCGACCCGAAGGGCTGCGAGGAAGTGATCTCCACCATTGAAACGCTCAATCGGGAAAAGGGGATCACGATCGTTCTGATCACGCACCATATGTCCGAGGCGATCCGCGCCGACCGTGTGGTCGTCATGGATCGGGGGCGCTTCATCGCCGACGGCACGCCGCGCGACGTGTTTTCGCAGGTGGAGCTGCTCCGCGCGGCGGGGCTGGATGTTCCGGTGACGACGCAGCTGCTCTATGAACTGAACCGCCACGGGTTCGATCTTCCGCTCGATGCCCTGAGCGTCGAGCAGTGCGCACAGGCACTTTACCAACACTTAAAAGCGAGGATCCGTACTTGACTGCAATGATCGAGGTGAAAAACCTCTGGCATACCTACAGCGTCGGCACCCCCTTCCAGCACGACGCGCTGAAAAACATGAACTTCTCCGTGGAAAAGGGTGAATTTCTCGGCATCATCGGGCACACCGGTTCCGGAAAATCCACCCTCATCCAACATCTGAACGGCCTGCTCAAGCCGACGCAGGGCGACGTCCTGCTCGGCGGCGAGAGCATTTGGAAGGACAAGGCGACAACACGCGCGGCGCGCTTTCGCGTCGGACTGGTTTTTCAGTATCCGGAGTACCAGCTCTTTGAGGACACCGTGTTTCGTGACATTGCCTTCGGGCCGAAAAACATGGGATTTTCCGAGCAGGAGGTCCATGCCCGCGTGCTCAAAGCTGCAAAATTTGCCGGGGTCGATCCCGCCGTGTTAGACAAGTCTCCTTTCGACCTGTCCGGCGGTCAGAAGCGGCGCGCCGCCATTGCCGGCGTGATCGCCATGGAGCCAGAGATCGTCGTCTTCGACGAGCCGACCGCCGGTCTGGATCCCGCGGGCTGCGCCTCCCTGCTGGAGAACATCCGCGCCTACCGTGAGGCAACGGGCGCTACCATACTGATGGTCAGCCACAGCATGGACGACGTCGCGCGCCTTGCCGACCGTCTTCTTGTACTCAATGAGGGCACGGTCGAGATGCTCGGCACGCCGTCGGAGGTTTTTTCGCAGGCGGAGCGCCTGCGCCGGATCGGGCTGGCCGTTCCGCAGGTCACTTCCCTCTTCCTGCGCCTGCACGAGCTTGGCCTGCCGGTCGATCCCGCTACCTATACCCTGCCGGACGCTATGCGTCAGCTTCTTTCCCTGAAGGGAGGACGGCAGAATGCTTAAGGACATCACTTTAGGGCAGTATTTCCCCGGAAATACCGTCATCCACCGGCTGGATCCGCGCTCAAAGCTGCTTTTGCTGATCGTCTACATCGTCACGCTGTTTCTTTGCCGCACGATCTATGCCTACGCGCTGATCTTCGTCTTTCTTACAAGCGTCATCCTTCTTTCGCGCATTCGACTTAAAACGCTGCTGCGCGGGCTGAAGCCGCTGCTGATCATCATCACGCTGACCGCGCTGCTCAACCTGTTTTATACCGACGGTGAGGTGCTCTGCCGGTTCTGGATCTTCCGCATCACGCGCGAAGGCATCCGAGCGGCTCTGTTTCTTGTCCTGCGGATCGTGTTTCTTGTGCTCGGGACGCTGCTTCTGACCTACACGACCTCGCCCATCGCGCTGACCGACGGACTGGAAACGCTGCTCTCCCCGCTCAAGAAGATCCATTTTCCCGTCCATGAGCTGGCGCTCATGATGAGCATCGCGCTTCGTTTCATTCCCACACTCATTGAGGAGACGGACAAGATCATCTCCGCGCAAAAGGCACGCGGCGCGGATTTTGAAAGCGGGAATCTGCTGCGGCGCGCAAAGGCGCTCATTCCCATTTTGGTGCCGCTGTTTGTCAGCGCTTTTCGCCGCGCCGACGAGCTGGCGACTGCCATGGAGTGCCGCTGCTACCACGGCGGCGACGGACGCACAAAGCTGCGTCAGCTCCGTTTCGCCCTGCGCGATCTTTTCGCCTTTCTCTGCGTCGGCGCGCTGCTCGCCGGTGTGATCGTACTTCGTGCCCTCGGGCTGTAATGGAGGTGCCGCGTGCGAAATATCGCCCTGTTCTTAAAATACGACGGCACCGCCTACCACGGCTGGCAGGTGCAGAAAAATGCCCGAACCGTGGCGCAGACGCTCGAGGAAGCCGCCGCCATGGTAGTCGGGCATAAGGTGCATATGACCGGCTGCGGACGAACCGACGCGGGCGTCCATGCGCGGGTCTACGTCGCAAACTTCCGCACCGACTCCGCCATACCGACCGGCCGCCTCCCCTATGCGCTCAACACGCATCTGCCGGAGGACATCATGGTCTTCGACGCACGCGATGTCCACGACGGCTTTAACGCCATCGGCTCATGCGTCCGCAAAGAATATACCTATCAGATCTATAATTCCGCCCTGCGCGATCCGTTTTATGTAAACCGCGTTTGGTTCTACCCGCGCCATTTGGACGAGACCGTCTTGCAGGAAGCCGCCGATCGCTTTGTCGGCACGCACGACTTTTCCGCCGTCCGCTCCGTCGGCACGGACGTAAAGTCCACCGTGCGCACGGTCTACCACTTTCAGGTGGAGCGCGACGGCGCGCTGATCCGCCTGCGCATCTGCGCCAACGGTTTCCTCTACAATATGGCGCGCGCCATGACGGGCACCGTCGTCTATGCGGCCGAGGGGAAGCTCAAGCCCGAGCAGATCAGCCGCATTTTGGCGGAGGGAAACCGCACGGCCGCCGGCCCGACCGCGCCGGCCGGCGGGCTTTACATGACGCAGCTTTGGTACGATGACGGGGAGGTGGCCTTTCATGTCGGATGAACAGAACAATGTGATCGAGCTAAAACCGTCCAAGCGCGGCAAGAAGCGCTGGCTGCTGTTCGGCGCGATCCTGCTTGTCGTGCTGGCGCTGCTCGTCTGGTTCCTTCTTTCCAAGAGCACCGCACTCGACGGCGTAAAGCGCTGGTTCCGCTATCTGGGGCGCGACACCGAGGCCTTCGGCAGCTTTACCTTTGAAAGCTATGGCACGACGGACTACGCGCTTTGCAACGGCCAGCTGGTCGTCGGCACGCAGAGCGGTCTGACGGTCTTTTCCGAGGGCGGCACGGCGCTGGGACGCGTGCAGAAGAGCCTTTCCTCCCCCGCCGTCCAAGCCGCCAAAAACACCGTGCTGGGCTATGACATCGGCGGCACACTCTTCAGCGTTTTGGACGACAACGGCGCGGTCGTGCAGCAGCAGACCACAGCCGGAAGCATTTTTGACGCCGACATTGCCGGAAGCGGCACTGCCGCCGTTCTCTATTCCGGAACGGACTGCCGCGCGGTGCTCGAGGTCTACCAGTCCTCCGGCGACATTCTCTACCGCGTGCGGTCAAAGTCGCATTTCTTTAACGCCTGCGCCGTCAACTCCGGCGGAACTTATGCCGCCGTCGCCGCGCTCGGCGAGCGGGACGTGACCTTCGACAGCTCCGTCCGTTTCTACAACACGCAGCGCGAGGGCATCGCAGCCGAGATCTCACTCGGAGAGCGCACGGTCTATGACATGACGTTTTTAGACAGCGACACGCTCTTTGTCCTCTGCGACGACAGCGCGTTCTATTTAAGCACTGACGGTATGCTTTTGGCGCAGTATTCCTTCGAGGGCGGCACAATCTGCGATTTCTGCGCAGACGGCAGCGATTTTGTCGTGCTGACGCTCGACAGCTACCAGACCGACCGGCGCTACCGCGTGGTCACGCTCGACCGCAGCGGCGAAGAGCTGGGCAGCGTGAATTACGAAACGCAGCCGCGCAATGTGAGCGCCTGCGCCAGCTATGTGGCAGTCCTGACCGCAGAGGATCTGAAGGTCTACGACCGCGACTTAAAATTCCATCACGGGACGGACAACGCCGAGGGCTACACGCACGCGCTGGTTCGTTCCGACGGCACCGCTCTGCTCATCGGCAGCGGCGTTGTGCAGCTTTATATTCCCTAAGACAGGAGGCAACCATGAAACCTACCCTTTGCAGTCGATGCAAAAAAAACGTCGCGGTGATCTTCATCACGAAAGTCGAAAACGGCGTCAGTACCAATGAAGGACTCTGCCTGAAGTGCGCCCGCGAGCTTGGCATCAAGCAAGTCGACGATATTGTGGAGCGCATGGGCATTACCGATGAAGATCTGGATAACCTCAACGGCGAAATGATGGGACTGATGACCCGCGACGACGAAGAAGAGGACGACGATGAGGTCGGCAGCCGCACAGCCACCTTCCCCCATATGAACCGCCTGTTCGGCAACGGCGGCGAGATCACCCCGAAAGAAGAGCCGAAGGAAAAGGCAAAGGACACCGCGCCGAAGCAAAAAAAGCGGAAGTTTTTGGATAATTACTGCCTGAACCTGACCGCAAAGGCGCGCAGCAACGCGCTTGACCGCATCATCGGCCGTCAGGTGGAGACGGAGCGCGTGATCCAGATTCTGAACCGCCGCCAGAAGAACAACCCCTGCCTCATCGGCGAGCCGGGCGTCGGCAAGACGGCCATTGCGGAGGGGCTTGCACAGCGCATCGTCGTGGGCGACGTTCCCTTCAAGCTGCGCGATAAGGAAGTCTATCTGCTGGATCTGACCTCTCTTGTCGCCGGAACGCAGTTCCGTGGCCAGTTTGAGAGCCGTATGAAGGGGCTGATCGCCGAGGTGAAGGCCTGCGGCAACATCATTCTGGTGATCGACGAGGTGCACAATCTTGTCGGTGCCGGAGACGCGGAAGGCTCCATGAGCGCCGCGAACATCCTCAAGCCCGCGCTCTCACGCGGCGAGATTCAGGTCATCGGCGCGACCACCTTTGCGGAATACCGCAAGTATATCGAAAAGGACGCCGCGCTGGAGCGCCGTTTCCAGCCGGTCACCGTGACCGAGCCGACGATCGAAGAGGCCGTCGCCATTCTGCGCGGCATTGCTCACTACTACGAGCTGTTCCACGGTGTGCGCGTCACGCCGGAGATCGCGCGGCAGGCCGTCGTCCTCTCCGAGCGCTATATCACCGACCGCTACCTGCCCGACAAGGCGATCGACCTTTTGGACGAGGCGTGTTCCGACCTGAACCTGCACACCAAGGAGATCTCCGATCTTGCCGAAAAGCGCAAGGAGCGCGACGATTATCAAACCGAGATCCGGATGCTGACCGAGGACACGGAAAATCAGGATTTTGAGCGGCTGGCAAAACTGCGCACCAACGTCCTGCGCCTTGACGACGAGATCAAAGCGCTGGAAGCAAAGCCCGACCCCGTGCTTACGATGGAAAATCTCGCGCGCGTGATCGAAATGTGGACAAAGATCCCCGCGAGCAAAATTCGCGCGCAGGAATATGAACAGCTGCGCACGCTGGAGCAGCGGCTGCGGCAGCACGTGGTCGGTCAGGACGAAGCGATCCATGCCGTCTCCGCCGCCATCCGCCGCAACCGCGTCGGCATCGCGACGAAGAAGCACCCCGTTTCGTTCATCTTCGTCGGCTCGACGGGCGTCGGCAAGACGGAGCTTGTAAAGCGCCTCGCGGACGAACTGTTCGACAGCGTCGACAGTCTCGTGCGTCTGGATATGTCGGAATATATGGAGCGCCACTCCGTCTCCAAGCTCATCGGCTCGCCCCCGGGCTACGTCGGCTATGACGAAGCGGGTCAGCTCACCGAGAAGATCCGCCGCAAGCCCTACAGCGTCATTTTGTTTGACGAACTGGAAAAGGCGCATCCGGACGTGCTCAACGTCCTGCTGCAAATTTTGGACGACGGGCGCATTACCGACGCGCAGGGACGCGTGGTCAACTTTGAAAACACGGTCATCGTCATGACCTCGAACGCGGGTTCCGACCGCAAGGACGGTTCCGTCGGCTTTGGCCGGAGCATCTCCGAACAGACGAAGGACAAGGCGATGAAGGCGCTTTCGGAGTTTTTGCGTCCGGAATTTCTCAACCGTGTCGATGAGATCATCTGCTTCAACCGCCTGACGGAAGAGAATTTCCGCGCCATCGCCGCGATCATGCTCGGAGAGCTGAAGGCAAACCTCGACGAGCACGGCGTCGCGCTCACATGGGACGACAGTGTGATCGACTATCTTGTAAAGCACTCCTACTCCGTCACCTACGGTGCGCGAAATCTCCGCCGGACGATCCAGCGGGACATGGAAGACGGCATTGCCGAAAAGCTCATCGACAGCTACGAATCGCCGATCTCTCAGATCAAGCTGACCGTGCAGGACGACAGCGTCGTGATCCTCGCTCTGTAACGCAACACCGCCGGTGATTGTATCACCGGCGGTGCTTTGCCGCGAAGACGCTCCAAAATCTCCGTTCCGTCCTCTAAGGGACAGCTTAATAGCTCCATCAGACAGTTTTCGATCTTCTCCACCTCCCACATCGCTATTATATTGCAAACCCATTCGATTTTCAAGGAGTATACCCCATGATAAAGGCTGCATTTTTCGACATAGACGGCACGCTTGTCTCGCTTCGAACCAAGGCATTCCCCAACTCCGCGCAGGAGGCGATCCGCCGCCTTCGGGCGCGTGGGATTCTCTGCTTTGTGGCAACGGGACGCTCCAAGTTTGAGATCGCGCAGGAGCATCTGCTTGAGGACGTCGCCTTCGACGGCTACCTGACAAACAACGGACAGGATGCCTACGGCGCGGACGGCGCGCTGCTCTACGGAAAGGCGCTGCATCCCGACGACGCGGCTGCCGTCTACCGGTGGGTAAAGGAAACCGGCTGCGCCTGCTGGATGGTCAGCGCGTCGCACAGCCGGATCAATCTGGTCAACGAGCGCGTTACCACCGCAATGGAGGCCATCCACACGCGCCTGCCGGAGATCGGCGACCTGACACCCATGCTGCAAGCGCCGGTATACAAGATCGTCCTTTTCCTGCCGCGCGGAGAGATGTCCGCGCCGCTCGCCCTCGCTCCGCACAGCCGCATGACGCAATGGTTCCGCCTCGGGCACGATCTGATCTCCAAGGACGGAGGAAAACGTGCCGCGATGCTCGGCATTTTACAGCGCTACGGCCTGACGGCGGAAAACGCCGTTGCCTTCGGTGACTCGGAAAACGACATTGAGATGCTGCAAGCAGCGAAGATCGGCGTCGCCATGGGAAACGCCACGCCGGAGTGTATCGCTGCGGCGGACTATGTAACGGCCGACTGCGACGAGGACGGTCTTGTTCGCGCCCTCAGCCATTTTGGTCTGTATACTCCTCCAACGTCAGTCCCTGCTTTGTAAGCAGCTCCGCCGCCGCTCTACCGACATAGCGATAGTGCCACGATTCGTAGGCGACACCGGTGATCGTCTCCTTGTCCTTCGGGTAGCGCAGGATAAAGCCGTACTCCCAGCAGTGCGCGTGCAGCCACTGTGTCTCCTCCGTCCGCTCCTGTGTGTCGTCAAGGCGCTGGTTTCCCGTTGAAACGATGTCCAGCGCGAAGCCGCTCTCGTGCTCGCTGCACCCGGGCTGCATCGTATAGCGCGCCGTTTCGGCGACCGCCTGCGCCCTGTTCATCCCGTCCTCCGTCATGCGCGCCTGAACGTCCTCTTCAAAAAGGACCCGCTGCTCCTCGCGCGTGCGGTAGGCCGAGCAGATCTGAAACGACAGTCCAGCCTCCCTGCCCGCCCGCAGCATGGCGCACAGGTCGTCGTAGACCGGCGTCGCAACGCTGAGCGGCCAGTCGTTCAGCCGCGTTAGCTGCGGCTCGTAATCCTCGGGAAGCGGGTGCGACGCGTTGATGAGCATCAGATAGGCAGTGTCTTTCAGCTCCGGCAGCGACGCCTCCGTCGCTTGTGACTCCTTTTCCCCCTGCCCGCGCCGTGCCGCGCTTTTGACACGGCAGGAAACGATCAGCGCCGCAACGGATACAAAGAGCGCTACGATCGACATTCCCGCGTAAATCTTCGGTTTCTTTCTTTTCATTCTGCGCCTCCTTTCGGCATTATGTTAACCTCGGTTTGCATCCTGCTTGCAACGCTTTTGCATCCAATTTGCAATAACGCAAAAAATCCCCGAAAGAAGCAAATGCTTCTTTCGGGGATTTTTGTTTCAAATCGCGTACTGACTGGTGTAGATCTGGTAGTAGAACCCTTTCTTTTCCAGCAGCGAACGGTGCGTTCCCTGCTCAACGATCCGGCCGTGGTCGATGACAAGAATGAGGTCGGAATCGACAATGGTGGAAAGCCGGTGCGCAATGACAAAGCAGGTGCGCTCCCGCATCAGGTTGTCCATTGCCTTTTGCAGCAGCACCTCCGTGCGCGTATCGACGTTGGAGGTCGCCTCGTCCAAAATGAGCAGTCTCCGGTCGGCAAGCATTGCGCGGGCGATGGTCAGAAGCTGCTTCTGGCCGCCGGAAAGGTTCGTCATGTCGTCGCCGACGACGGTGTCGTAGCCCTCCGGAAGCGTCCGAATGAAATGGTCGCAGTAGGCGCGGTCGCAGGCGGCGATGATCTCCTCGCGCGTTGCATCCGGCTTGCCGTAGGCAACGTTTTCGGCGATCGTCCCGCGGAAGAGCCACGTGTCTTGCAGCACCATTGCAAACTGGTTGCGCATTTCCTCGCGGGAGAGCGTCGCACAGTCCACACCGTCGATCAGGATCCTGCCACGATCGACATCGTAAAAGCGCATGAGCAGGTTGACGATCGTCGTTTTGCCCGCGCCGGTCGGCCCGACGATGGCAACGTTTTGTCCGCGTTTGACGTCGATGTTAAGATCCTGAATGAGCGGACTGCTGGGGTCATAGGAGAAGTCGACGTGCTCAAAGCGGATATTACCCTCCGCCGCGTGGCCGAGCTTTCCGTCTGCCTCCGGCTCTTCGGGCAGATCGAGCAGCTTAAAGACGCGCTTGGCCGCAGCCTTCGCGTGCTGCAAGTCGCCAAAGCCGCCCGCGATCTGCTCCAACGGGCCGGAAAACTGCTTGGCGTAGAGCAGGATGGTGACCACCGCACCCACGGTGACGGTCGACGTGTTGACGATCAGCCAGCCGCCCAGAAGGCAGATGGCGATATAGGCCAGCGCATTGGAAAAGGCGATGATCGGGCGAACGATGGAGGAGGTGTAGGTTGCCTTTCCCTCCGAGTCGCGCCGACGGATGTTGACCACCTCATGCTTCTGCCCGACATAGGACTCCAGATTATACGCCTTCGTCGTGGCAAAATTGGTGAAGGATTCCTCGACGACGGAGTTGAGGTTGCCGCCCTCGGTAAACATTTGATAGAAATGCTGCTCGCTCTTTTTGGAGATCAGCGCGGACAGCCAAATCGAGGCAGGCGTCAGCGCAAGGACAAGCAGGCCGAGCCGCCAGTCCTCGAGAAGCATCATAACCGCAATGGCAAGGATCATCAAAAAGCCCGTCATGAGCGTATCGACGATCTGATGCAGATAGTTGCCCATCGTCGAGACGTCGTCGGTCATACGCGAGAGAATATCGCCGACCGGCGTCTGGTCAACATAGCTGACCGGCAGACGCTTGAGCTTGTCGGAGATGCGGATGCGCAGCGTACAGGTGAAGTAGCGGCTGACCATGTTGTTCAGCAGAAGCATTTTGAGATAGCTCAGCAGGCTATAGGCGGCATAGACGCCCAGCAGCGCACCCAAACGCGGCAGGAGCGAACGCATAAAGTCGGGCTGCCCGTCGTAGGTGCCCAAGCGGTCGATCAGGTCGCCCAAAAGCTTCGGACCGGCAACGGCACAGACGATCAGAACGATGCACAAGAAGCAGGCCAGCAGCAGCCATTTCCAGATCGGCCGCGCTTCTACGACCAAGCGGCGGATGGTACGGTCGTTCTTTTTCACTTTTTGCCACCTCCTGTCTGAGAGGCGAAGATCTCCTGATAGATCCGGCAGCGCTCCAGCAGCTCCGTATGGGTACCGGCATCCACGAGACGCCCCTGATCCATAACGAAAATGCAGTCGGCACTCATTGCCGAGGTCACGCGCTGCGTCACGACGATCTGCGTCTTGCCCGCGATGCGTTCGTTGAGCGCGGCGCGCAGTTTCTTCTCTGTCAGGAAATCCAGCGCGGAGAAGCTGTCGTCAAATATGTAGATCGGCGCTTCCTTCACGACCGCGCGCGCAATGGCAAGCCGCTGCTTCTGCCCGCCGGAGAGGTTTTTGCCCGCCTGCCGGATCTCGTAGCGCATACCGCCCTCGCACGAAGCGATGAAATCGGAAAGCTGCGCAAGCTCCGCCGCCTCGGCAAGCTGCTGTTCGCTCGCCTCCGGATTTCCCATTCGGATGTTTTCCTCGATCGTTCCGGAATATATCGCGGAGCCTTGCAGTACGATACTGATGTTCTGACGAAGGGAGCGCTTGCTCAGCACGTCGGTTGCAACGCCGTCAAAGCACACCGCGCCCTGCGTCGGCATACGGAAGCCGAGCATCAGGGAGATCAGCGTGCTCTTGCCGCTGCCCGTGCCGCCGATGATGGAGATCTTCTGTCCTTTTTGAATGTGCAGATTGATGTCGCTCACGGCGTTTTCCGAGCCGCCGTAGGAGAAGCTCACGTGGTCAAAGCGGATGTCGCCGGAGAGCACGGCGTCCTCGCCCTTCTGCTGGTCGCCCATGCCCTGCGCATCGAACACCTGTCCGATACGCTGCGCGGCGATCTGCGCGTGCGGGAACATGACGACCGCAAAGGACGCCATAAGCACGCCGTTCATGACCATTGTGATGTACTGTATGATCGCAAAAACGTCTGCGGCGGAGACACTGCTGACGCCGTGCACCATGCGCCATCCGCCGAAATAGACGATTAGGACAATGGACACGTTAAGCAGCAGCAGAGATAGGGGCGAAATGATCCCCATGGAGACGTTGCCCTTGATGATATTCTCCGCCATGACGTGCGTCGCCTCCGCGATGCGCTCATGCTCGTGCTCCTCGGAATTGAAGGCACGGATGACGCGGATGCCGCGAAGACGCTCGCGCATGATCCCGTTCTGCTTGTCGATATACAGATCCGACTTTTCCCACAGGGGCAGCACGCGCCGACCCACAAGGACGACGGCCAGCAGGATCAGCGGGACAAAGGCCAGCAGGATCAGCGAAAGCAGGACGTCCTTGCGCATCGCGAGCACGACGCCGCCGATAAACAGCATCGGGATGGTCGCAAAGGTGCCCGCAAGCATCGAGGCGACCCACGAAACGGTGTCGACATCGTGCGTCGCGCGCGTGACCAGCGCGGCCGTTCCAAGGGAGCTGAATTCTTCAAAGGTGAACTGATTGACTTTTCTAAAAATGTCGGCGCGGAGATCGGCGCAGAAGGCCGCCACGATCTCACTGGACTGCTTGGTGCCGCGCAGGATCGCCGCGAGCGAAACACCCGCGACCGCCAGCATCATCAGACAGCGCAGCAGAATGTAGCGGAAGTTGCCGCTCTGCACACCGTTGTTCAAAATATCCGACATCAGAGTAGGCAGCAGAAGGTCGCAAAACGTCGACAGCGAGATCAGAAGCGTCGCCGCGACCAGCCTGCGCCGGTAAGGTTTTAGGTAAAATAGAATTCGTTTCATAGGCAAAAACTCAACAATCGTGCAAGATATGCGTCCATTATACCACGCAGCGGGCAAAATGGAAGGGGTAAGGTGAAAATTAAGGTGTACTTTTTCCCAAAAGGTCTGTATAATGGTAGTTATGTTTGTAAAAGGGAGGCACGGCGCATGACTCAACTCCTGCTGCGGCGTTTTGTAAAGGATCATAAGAACACGGACGACCCCCGCGTACGCGGCGCCTACGGGCGTCTTGCCGGCATCGTCGGCATCGTCTGCAATCTGCTGCTTTTTGCAGGGAAGCTCGTTGCCGGTCTTCTCTCCGGCTCGGTCAGTGTTGCGGCCGACGCCGTGAACAATCTTTCCGATGCCTCCTCTTCCCTGATCACCCTGCTCGGCTTCCGTCTGGCGGAGCGACCCGCAGATGAGGAGCATCCTTACGGCCACGCGCGCATTGAGTATCTCAGCGGGCTTGCCGTCGCGGCGCTGATCCTCCTGATCGGCGCGGAGCTTGCGAAAACCTCCTTTCTGAAAATTCTGCATCCGGAATCGGTCGCGGTCTCGCTTTTGACCGGCGGCATCCTGCTCTTCTCCATCCTGCTCAAGCTGTGGATGGCGGCCTTCTGCGGCGAGCTGAGCCGCCGCATCGGCTCGGCCGCGCTCAGCGCCACAGCGGCGGACAGCCGAAACGACGTGCTGACCACCGCCGCTGTGCTGCTCGGCTGCGCGGCGAGTTACTTCTTCCGCGTTAACGTCGACGGCTGGATCGGTCTGATCGTCGCGCTGTTCATCCTCCGCTCCGGCTGGGGGATCATGAAGCAGACCATCAGTCCGCTTCTGGGCGAAAAGGCCGATCCGGATCTGGTCGAGCGTCTGAACAAGCTCGTGCTGTCGCACCCGAAAATTCTCGGCATTCACGACCTGCTGGTGCACGATTACGGCCCCGGGCAGTGCTTTGCGACCGTCCACGCGGAAATGGCTGCCGACGAAGACCCGCTGGTCTGCCACGACATCATCGACGACATCGAGCGCGACGCCATGCGCGACCTGAAGATCCATCTGGTCATCCACTATGACCCCGTGGTGACGGACGACGCGGAGCGCAACCGTATGTGCAAGCTCGTCAGCGACGCCGTAAAGGACATTGACGAGCGCCTGAGCGTGCACGATTTCCGCATGGTGCGCGGCCCCGGGCACACCAATCTGATCTTCGATCTGGTCATTCCGTTCTCCATGGACGGAAAAAAGGCGGAGCTGAAGCGGCGCATCGACGAGCGCGTCCAATTTGAAAACCGCCGCTACTATACCGTGATCACCTTTGACGAAGCGCCGCTGGGGCACTGCAAATAGCCTCACGAAAGCTGCCGCGTCCTTGGCGCTCAGTATAACACTCCACGGCGCGCAAGACAATAACGCACCGGTTGCGCTCGGCTCAACAGGCGGTTGAATTTTGAATTTTCTGTAAGAAATGCATTGCTCGGCTTTTTTTACGCCACTTTGTATGCTATAATGTTTCAAATACCAGAAAGGTCGAATGGATTCATGGGACTGATTACTAAAATTTTCGGGACACGTTCGGAGCGCGAGGTCAAGAAGCTGCTGCCGACGGTCGACCGCATCGAGGCGCTGGGAAAGGACGTCGCCGCGCTGTCCGACGAACAACTGCGGGAGAAAACGGCGGAGTTTAAGCGGCGCTACGCGGAGGGCGAAACGCTTGACGCGCTGCTGCCGGAGGCCTTCGCGGTCTGCCGCGAGGCAGCCGACCGCGTGCTGGGTATGCGCCCCTATCGCGTGCAGCTCATCGGCGGCATCGTCCTGCATCAGGGACGCATCGCGGAGATGAAGACCGGCGAAGGCAAAACGCTCGTCGCGATCCTCCCCGCCTACCTCAACGCGCTGACCGGCAAGGGCGTGCATATCGTCACAGTCAACGACTACCTTGCCAAGCGCGACTCGGAATGGATGGGCAAGGTATACCGTTTCCTCGGTCTGACCGTCGGCCTGATCGTCCACGATCTGAGCAGCGAGGAGCGCCGCCGCGCCTACAACGCGGACATCACCTATTGCACAAACAATGAACTGGGCTTTGACTATCTGCGCGATAACATGGCGCTTTACAAGAGCGACATGGTGCAGCGCGGTCATAATTTCGCCATCGTCGACGAGGTCGACTCCATCCTGATCGACGAAGCGCGCACGCCGCTGATCATCTCCGGCAAGGGCGAGGACTCCACAAAGCTCTACGAAATGGCGGATTTCTTTGTCTCCGGTCTGAGCAAGCGCGTCTTTGCGACGATCGACGACAAGGAGGAGCTGGACGACCTCGACTGCGACTACTACATCGACGAAAAGGCGCGCACCGCCAATCTGACGGCAAGCGGCATCGCCAAGGCGGAAAAATTCTTCGGTGTGGAAAATCTGGGCGACATTGAAAACACGACCATCGTCCACCATATCAATCAGGCCATGCGCGCACGCGGTATTATGAAACGCGACATCGACTACGTAGTTAAGGACGGACAGGTCATCATCGTCGACGAGTTCACGGGTCGACTGATGTACGGCAGACGCTATAACGAGGGTCTGCATCAGGCGATCGAGGCCAAAGAGGGCGTTTCCGTCGCGGGTGAGAACAAGACGCTTGCGACCATCACCTTCCAGAATTTCTTCCGCCTGTACACGAAGCTCTCCGGCATGACCGGCACCGCGCTGACCGAGGAAGAGGAGTTTTCCGCGATCTACAAGCTGGACATCGTGGAGATCCCGACAAATAAGCCGGTCATCCGTATCGACCACCACGACGTGGTCTATAAGACGGAGGCAGGCAAGTTCCGCGCCGTGATCGAGCAGATCAAGCAGTGCCACGCCAAGGGGCAGCCGGTGCTGGTCGGCACGATCTCCATTGAAAAGTCCGAATATCTTTCCAAGCTGCTGCGCCGTGAGGGCGTCGCGCACACCGTGCTCAACGCGAAGCACCACGAAAAGGAAGCCGAGATCGTTGCGCAGGCGGGCAAGTTCGGCGCCGTCACCATCTCGACGAACATGGCCGGACGCGGCACCGACATCATGCTCGGCGGCAACGCGGAGTATATGGCGCTGTCCGAGCTGCGCAAGCGGGAAATTCCCGACGAGCTGATCGCAGAGGCCAATTCCTACGCCGAGACAGACGACCCCGAAATTTTGGCGGTAAGAGCCGCCTTTAAGGAAGCCTACGCCCGTCACAAGGTAGACGTGGATGAGGAAGCGGCGCGCGTGCGTGCCGCAGGCGGTCTGTACATCGTCGGCACCGAGCGCCACGAGTCACGCCGCATTGACAACCAGCTGCGCGGCCGTTCCGGCCGTCAGGGCGACCCGGGCGAAACGCGCTTCTTCCTGTCGCTGCAAGACGACGTGATGCGCCTGTTCGGCTCCGAACGCATAATGAATATGCTAAACGCCATGGGCATCGACGAGGACACGCCGATCGACGCAAAAATCCTCTCCAACGCCATCGAGAGCGCGCAGAAGACCGTGGAAAGCCGCAACTTCCAAGCGCGAAAGAACGTGCTGGAATATGACGACGTGATGAACACGCAGCGCAGCGTGATCTATGAACAGCGCCAGAAGGTGCTCGACGGAGAAGACCTCTCCGGCACCATTCAGGAAATGGTGGACTATGTGATCGACACCGAGGTCGAGGACGCCTTCGGCGTCGAGCCGCAGGCGCAGGACGCCGCGCCGATCGAGCAGATCAACGCGAAGTTCGCTTTGATCTACTACCCCGCCGGCGCTTTCTCCCCCGCCCTTCCCTGCACCAAGGAGGATGCCAAGGCGCAGCTTACCGAGCTGTTCCGCAAGACCTACGCGCTGCGGGAGCGCGAGTACGGCGATGCGCGTATGCGCGAGATCGAGCGGATCATTCTGCTGCGCGTCGTCGACGAATACTGGATGGACAACATCGACGCCATGGACGACCTCAAGCAGGGGATCCGCCTGCGCGCCTACGGCCAGACCGATCCGGTCGTCGCCTACAAGCGCGAGGGGTTCCAGATGTTCGACGGCATGATCAACGCCATTCGTGAGGAGACCGTTCGCCGTCTCTACCTCTTCCGACTGCGCACGGAGGAAGACGTCAAGCGCAAGCAGGTCGCAAAGATCACCGCGACCGGCGGCAGCGACAAGACCGTAAAGCGTCAACCCGTCGTAAAAAAGGTGAAGGTCGGCGCAAACGACCCGTGCCCGTGCGGGAGCGGCAAAAAGTATAAGCACTGCTGCCGCGACAAGGACGAGGCAAAGTAATGGATCTTCAGACAAATCATGTCGGCTCGCTGGAGTATCTGACCGCCTCCGCGCTGCAAGGCACCGCCCACTGCTTTTCCACCCGCTTTGGTGGCGTGAGCACGGGTGCCCTTGCCTCGCTGAATCTGGGCGTGCATCGCGGGGATGTCTATGCCAACGTCGTAGAAAACTATGCGCGGCTCGGCAAGGCCGTCGGTTTTCTGCCGGAGCAGACCGTTTTTACCTCGCAGATTCACTCCGACATTGTCGAGCGCGTCGGATGCGGCGAATGCGGGCGCGGCCTGCTGCGCCCCGTCGATCACGGCGTGGACGGACTGATCACAAACGAAACGGGCGTCGCACTGACGGTTTTCTCCGCCGACTGCACCCCCATTCTCTTTTTCGACCCGCAAAAGCGCGTCATCGGCGCGGTGCACGCGGGTTGGCGCGGTACAGCCGCCAAAATCGCTGCAAAGGCGGTCGCGGCAATGCAGGAACAGTTCGGCTGCCGCCCCGAAGCGATCCGCGCGGCGATCGGCCCGTGCATCGGGTCATGCTGCTTTGAAACGGACGGCGACGTGCCGGACGCCATGCGCAAGGCCATGGGCGCGGCCGCCGCGCCCGCGATCACGCAGACGGGCGAAAAATACCACGTTGACCTGAAGCTGCTCAATGCCATTCAGCTCGAGCAGGCAGGCATCCGGCAGATCGACATCGCGAAAGCGTGCACCGCCTGTCAGCCGCAGCGCTTTTGGTCGCACCGCCGCGTCGGCGATCGGCGCGGCTCGCTCGCCGCGATAATCATGCTGCAAGGAGAGTCACTGTGAAAAAACTGTTTGTTCTTTTTCTTGCCGTCGCGCTGCTGCTTGGCGGATGCAGCATGCAGCGCGCAACACCGGAGGCCTCCACGCAAACGCCTGTGACCACGATCGAGCCGGAGACGCCGATCCGCAAGGAAAACGGCGTGTTCGGACTTTCTTATCTCAACGCCTACGGCCTCAACCCGTACACCTGCACCTCGACCGTCAACCGCGCGCTGCTTTCCCTGCTCTATGAAAGCCTCTTTGTCGTTTCCGACCGGTACCGCGCGGAGCCTGTGCTGTGCGACACCTTCACCGTGTCCGACGACGGCAAGACCTATACGATCCGTTTGGTGTCCGGCGTCCGCTTTTCCAATGGTATTGCGCTGACCGCCGAGGACGTCGTTGCCTCGCTCAACGCGGCGAAGGACAGCTCGATCTACCGCGCGCGCCTTGCGCATTTGGCTTATGCAGAGGCAACGTCAAACGACACCGTCGTCCTCACGCTGACGACGGCTTATGAAAACTTCTGCCTTATGCTCGACGTGCCGATCGTACGCGCGACCACGGTCGAGCGCGCGGAACCGCTGGGCACTGGCCCCTACTGCCTTGCAAGCAGCGGCAAGGAGCTGCGGCGAAATTCCTACTGGTGGCAGGACGGCGCGCCGGTCGTTGACGAGGAGCGCATCGCGCTCAATCGCGCGGAAAACAGCACGCAGATCCGCGACGCCTTCGAGTTCGGCGGCACGGATCTGGTCTACTGCGACCCCAACTCTCCTGCTGCGGTCAGCTATCGCTGCGACTATGAGATCTGGTCTGCACCGACGACTGTCATGCACTACATCGGGTTCAACCTCTACAGCGGCTATTTTGTCAACGACACGCTGCGCACGGCGGTGACAAAGGCCGTCGACCGCGACACGCTCGTGCAGGATGTCTACGGCGGATTTGCCGAGGCAGCCGTGCTCCCCTGCTCGCCGCGTTCGGATCTCTATGACACGGCGCTTGCCGCCGGCTACACCTACACGGAGCAGGCCTTTGCCGCTGCCGTGCACAATTCCGAAATTTTAAGCTCGGAAAACTATGTCGGCCACGTCGGCCTGTTCTTGGTCTGTTCGGAGGATCCCGTGCGCGTCAAGGCGGCGGAGCAAATCTGTCAGGTGCTGACGGATGCCGGACTTTCGATGAAGATGAGCGTTTTGGATCGTGACGCCTATTTGCAGGCGCTGAAGGACGGCGATTTTGACCTCTACTACGGCGAGGTGCGCCTGACGCCGAACTTTGACCTGCGTGAGTTTTTCCGCGAAGACGGCGCGCTCGGCTACGGCTCGATCTCCGACGCCGCGCTGACCGCTTACTGCAACTCCGCGCTGGAAAACTCCGGCAACTATGTTGACCTCTGCCGCGAGCTGCTCGCGCGCGCGCCGATCTGCCCCGTCGTGTTTAAGGACTACGCGGTCTACGTCACGCGCGGCCGCATCCGCACACTGACGCCGACGGTCGACTGTGTCTTCCACAATTCCGCCGACGCGCGCAGCCTGAGCGACGCGCAGGTGTATGACACGCAATGAAGGATCTGCCGTTTTTTACCTCCTCCGAGGGGATCGCTTCGCTCGTCCTGTCCGAAATTCCGGTCAGCGGGAACGCATATGTGATCGTGCGCAGTGTGTTTACCACAACGGACGCGCTTTGCAAGGACTGCGCCGGATTGTGCACCGCCGCCGGTGCGCGGCAGGTGGTTTTTAGCGGAAACGGCGATTTTCGTGGGCGGCGCACCGCAGCGTGCATCATCTGGCGGAGCATCGAGCGCGCCGCGCTGCCGGATACGGAAGCGGTCGCCGTCTTAACAGACGCGCCGGAGTGGGCAAGCCGCTACCGTGAGCGCTTTCGCCACATCCTGACGGCAAAAACCTACGCGGCAACACCGGAAGGTGCCTGCTGGGTGACCAAAGGAGGACGCCGGATCGGTCTGGGCCTTGTCAGCGGCGGCGTCCTTGCCGCCGTGGCGACCCTTAAGCGCGGCAGCGGCGCGGACTGCGTCTGCGCGCTTGCGGCACTGCTGCCGAGCGACGAAATACGCCTTCTGTGCGCGATGGAAAACCGTCCGGCTATGGCGCTCTACGACCGGCTGGGCTTTTCCATGGGCGGCCTTCACGAAATCTGGTATTTCTGAATTACCCGCTTGCAATCCGAACAAATTGTGGTATAATAACCACGAAATTTTTACAAAGGAGTGTTTTCTATGCCTCTGGTAACCACAACTGAAATGTTCAAAAAGGCGTACGCCGGCGGTTATGCCATCGGCGCGTTCAACGTCAACAATATGGAGATCGTGCAGGGCATCACCGAAGCCTGCAACGAGACGAAGTCTCCGGTCATTCTGCAGGTGTCCAAGGGCGCGCGCGCCTATGCGAACCACACCTATCTGACCAAGCTCGTCGAGGCCGCCGTCATCGAAAACCCCGACATTCCCATCGCGCTGCATCTGGATCACGGCCCCGATTTTGAGACCTGCAAGAGCTGCATCGACGGCGGCTTTACCTCCGTCATGATCGACGGCTCCAGCCTGCCCTTCGAAGAGAACATCAAGCAGACCCGCC
>USIH01000010.1 GCA_900554705.1 uncultured Eubacteriales bacterium | reverse complement strand
GTGGTGCGCAACGCCATTTATAAGGTCATCCGCGCCAGCAGTGCCGCAGAGCTTGGCGAAAACCGGCGCCATGCGCGCGGGCATCAGCCCCGTCAGCACGGAGGAAAGCTGCTTGCGGATGTTCTCGGCAAAATCGCGCTGCAACCGCAAATCGACCTGCTCTTCCGTCAGGCCGGGCTTCATATCCAGCGTCACGGCCATCTGCGAGAAATCCTCCGGCGCGTGGCTGCTCAGCTCGATCATCAGCGGGCCGCTTACGCCGAAATGCGTGAAAAGCAATTCGCCGAAGTCGGAGAACAAAACCTTTCCCTTGCCGTCCAGAAGCTGCAGTCGCGTGTTTCGGAGAGAAAGCCCCTGCATTTCGCGGCAGCAATCGTCCGGACTGACCATCGGGACCAGCGAGCCGCTGATCGGGCAGATCGTATGGCCAAGGTCGGCAGCAAGGCGATAGCCGTCGCCCGTGGAGCCGGTCAGCGGGTAAGAAGCCCCGCCTGTGGCGAGAAGGACGCGCGAACAGGAGATCACACCCCTATCTGTCTTTACACCGGCTATGGTGCCGTCCTTCGTAAACAGTTTAAGCGCCGTCGCCTTTTGGCGCTCGACGCTCTTTAAGTATCCGGTCAAGGTGTGAAGAATATCGGCCGACCGGTCACTTTGAGGAAAGACGCGGTTGCCGCGCTCCGTTTTCAGCGGGCAGCCATTGCTTTCGAAAAAGCGAATGGTATCCTGCGGTGCAAATCCGGCAAGCGCACTGTATAAAAAGCGCGCGTTGCGCGGTATGTTCTTCCGTACTTCGTCCACGCTGCAATTATTTGTCACGTTGCAGCGCCCTTTTCCCGTAATAAGCAGTTTCCGGCCAAGCTGTTCATTTTTTTCCAGCAGTGTGACGCGAATTCCCTTCTGTCCGGCAAGGGCGGCCGCAAAGAGGCCGGCCGCACCCCCGCCGATGATAACGCTATTGGGCTGTATGATAGACATGATGGTTCTCCCAGATAAGCTCTAATTTGGAAAGCCGGTCGCGGCAGCGCGCTTCACATTGTGCCGCGATCTGCGAGATGAGCACGTTGAGCAGGCTCATCGGCGCGGCAAGCGAGTCGACAAAGGGCGTCAGCGAGGTTTTTGCCGTCAGCACGGTTTGTGCACTCTTTGCAAGCGGCGACTGCATACTGTCGGTGACAGCAATGGTCGCGGCACCAAGCGACTCTGCATAGGACAGCGCGGTGCATACCGTGCGGGCATACCGCGGAAAGCTGATCGCCAGCACGGCATCCGACGGTTCGAGGTGCAAAAGCTGCTCCTCCATCTCCGTATCGGAAAGTGCGGTCAGTTTCTTTACATGGTCAAAAAACAGGGAAAAATAGTAGCACAGAAAGTCGGCAAGCGGAGCGGAAGAGCGCTGCGCGACGATATAGATCGTTTTTGCCTGAAGCAGCGTTTCTACACAGGCTTTCAGCGCCTGTCGGTCGAGCTGACGGGCAGTCTGCTGGATCAGCTCGGCATCGGAATGAAAAAGTGCGGCAACAGGGTCGTCGCTTCCCAAGGCGCGCTCGCTGACTTCCATGCGCTGCATCGGATTGAGCCGACTTCTCAGCGCCGCCTGCATCGCACGCTGAAGTTCGGGATAGCCGGAATAGCCGATCTCTGAGGCAAAGCGCACGACGGTGGATTCCGAAGTCTGCACCTGTTTGCCAATGCCGTATGCCGTGCAAAAGGCGGCCTTGTCCAAGTGATCCAATATGTACTGCGCGATCCGCCGATGCCCTTTGGACAAAGAGGGCAAGCGATCTAAAAGTGTGTCAAACAGTTCGTTCATCGCTCTTCCTCCAATCGTTTGATTTCCGGCGGCGTAAGGTAACGCCATTGACCGCACGGCAGATTTCCCAGGAAAATCGCCCCCTCCTGCACACGCTTGAGACGCAGAACCTGCATCTGTGCCGCTTCGCACATCCTGCGGATCTGACGGTTCCTGCCTTCATGTATCGTAACGCGAAAAATTGACTTCTCGCCGCGCTGATCGAGCAGTACGACCGTCGGCGGCGTGATCCTCCTTCCGTCAAGGAGGATCGGCCGACGGAGCAGTGTAGCGCCGTCCTCACCGGCGCCGGTCACGGTGACCTCATAAACCTTGTCGATCTGCTTTGACGGGTGCATCAGTCGGTTTGCAAGCGCACCGTCGTTCGTGAAGAGCAGCAGTCCCTCCGACTGCATATCCAATCGGCCGATCGGATAGACGCGCTGCGCAATGTCGATCAGTTGCGCAGCGGTCTTTCGCCCATGCTCATCGCTGAGGGTAGTCACATAACCGCGCGGCTTGTGCAGCATGATAACAACGCGCTGCGGCACGGGTGGTAAAATGTTCCCGTCGATGGTGATCACGTCATGTGCTTCATCAGCACTGTCGCCAAGTGTGGCGACCTTTCCGTTGACGCAAACACGCCCGTCACGCAGCAGCGTTTCCGCTGCGCGACGGGATGCAACGCCACGTGCCGATATGATCTTCTGAAGCCGCATGGTCTGTTTCACCCCACAAAAGATGGACTTTACCGACGGGTCGTGTACCGAGCATCACCCATGCGCAGCCCGCCTCCGTTCCGAATACACCGGCGGAGAAGGTATACTTCGGCTCACAGGGGCAGAGCGTCAGGCGTTCGCCCGAAGTGAGCGCAAAGGAGAAATCCTCCCGCGCATACAGGCGCACACTCTCTCCGTCCATGGTCGGCAGCGAAAAGGCATACTGTCCGGCGCGGATCGCCACTTCCCTGTCATAATTCGAAAAGCCGTAGTCATAGAGCGCGGCGTGATCCTGCCAATCGTTTCCGTCGCGGATCGTGACCACGATCAGCCTTCGGTCGTCGCGCTGCGCGGCGCTGACCAGTATCCTGCCGGCGGCCTTGGTATAGCCGGTTTTGATCCCAAAGACACCCTCACAGCTCCAGAGCAGCCGATTGTGATTGCGCATGGAGATGCCGTCGCGTGTAATGGACTTTGTCGACACGATTTGGACAAAAGACTCGTTTTTCAGCGCGTAGGCAGAGAGTGCCGCAAGGTCGCGCGCGGTAGAGTAATGCGTCGGACTATCCAATCCGTTCGGATTGTCAAAATGCGTATTTTTAAGCCCCAGCCTGTGCGCCGTTTCATTCATTCGCTGCACGAATTGCTCGACATCGCCGCAGCAAGCATAGGCAAGCGCGATGGCGGCATCGTTGCCGGATTCGAGCATCAGACCGTAGAGCAGCGTCTCGATCGTCACGGTCTGATTCGGCTTGAGATAAATGGATGAGCCTTCAATGTTGCATGCCTCTGCCGGAACGGTAAACTCATCCGAAAGCGACAGGCTTTCCAGCGCAACAAGTGCCGTCATGATCTTTGTCGTACTGGCGATCCTGCTTTGGACGTCAGCCGCTTCTTCATACAGGACGGCTCCGGTATCGGCATCCATGACAATGGCGCTTGCCGCCGAAACTGTCGGCGGCGCGGGCAAGCGGAAAGAGACGGCAGCAACAAGAGCTGCTGCCGTTCCGATCAATTTACATATCATCAAACATCACCTTGCATAGCTTGCACGGTTTGCGCGATAATATTCAGATGTCAGTCGGTCTTCTGACAAGATCCGCGATTTTGTCTATCAGTCCGGGCAACTGCTCGATCGCTCGCTCCGCAGCCGTCGCAGCCGGTTCGTCGACCGGCATAACGCGAACACGGTCGCCCTGCAAAACGATGATCGCGACCGGAACGATCTTGACGCCGCAGCCCGCACCGCCGCCAAAGCTCAACGAAGGCGCTTCTTTTGCGCCAAAATCGGATCCGCCGCCGCCCATACCAAAGGAGATCTTGGAAAGCGGGATCAGCGTGACGCCGTCACCGGCGGCAATGGGAGAACCGACGATCGTGTTGGCATCCACCATCTCACGGATCTTCGACATGGAAGCGGTCAAAACCTCGGTAACATTCTTACTCATTTTCTGGCTCCTCCGTTACAGGCAGTTCGCGCTTGCCAAACTGCATTTTATCAATTTCCGGCAGATCGTCCAGCGATTGCAGGCCAAACGTCCGCAGGAAATCCGGTGTTGTGCGATAAAGGATGGGGCGACCCGGCACATTGAGTCTGCCGCATTCTTCGATCAGGTGTTTATTTAACAGCGCGCCGACGCTATAGGAGCTGTCAACGCCGCGAATTTGCTCCACATATGCTTTCGTCGCCGGTTGATAATAGGCAACAACCGTTAATGTCTCAAGCTGGGAGGCCGAGAGCTTCGGCGGCTTTCTGGTCTCCAGCGCTTTTGTGATAAAGCCCGCCATGTCCGCAGAGGAGCACATCTGATAGGCCTTGTCCAGCCGCACCACGCGAATGCCCCGCCGCTCAAAGGCGAGGCGATCCATCAGCGCTTTTGCCGCCGTCTCGACCTCCTGTACGCTGCACTCCGCTGCGAAGGCAATGCGCTCGGTCTCTACCGGCTCACCCGCCGCAAAAAGGATCGCTTCGATCACCCGTTCAAGTTCCGACATCAGTTGGCTCCATTTCCCCGTCCGGCATTTTTACGAACTGAACGGTCATATCATCGTCATCCTGCTCCAGCGCGATGGAGCGCACGCGACACAGCTCCAGCACCGCAAGAAACGTTGCGACGATCTCACTGCGGGAGCGATTGCCGCGAAACAGGCTGCGGAATTTTGCCGCGCCGCGCATTAAGAGGCGCTTTAATACCTGCGCCGCTTTTTTCGTCACGGAATAAGGCTCTACACCGACGATTCCGGCAAAATTAGAGACCGGCGGCGGCAGCTTTCGCTCGCTGCGCTCGGCCATCGCGGCAAACGCGCGGGACAAATCGGCGCGATCGTGGCGGTAGCGATAGGTGTTGTCGGTGCGATACGGCTCGGGCTGCTTTGTAAAAAGGCAGGCACCGATCTCGCTGCGCGGCTCGAGCACGGCAATCGCCTTGCGGATCTGCTCATAGGCGTCCGCGCGCTGGCGCTCCTCCAGAGAGCGGATCAGAAGCTCCATCTCGGAAAGCGCCTCTTCCCGCTCCGCCTCGGAAAGCAGCATCTTGGTTTTAATGAGCATCAGATGGGAGGCCATCGCAATAAACTCGCTGGCGATCTCCATATCCAGACGCTTCATTTCGTCCAGATACGCGAGATACTGCTCCAAAATGGAGGTAATGCTCACATCTTGAATTTCGATCTTATTTTTGCTCAGAAGCAGCAGGATCACGTCCAGCGGGCCGTCAAAGTCCTCGGAAAGTGTGTCGCTTCCGTGCATCACCCCTGTCAGGTGGTAGCTCGGTTCGTCCATGTAGTCCTCGAAAGTTGATTTATGCTGATTATTATAGCATCATTCCCGCGCCAACGCAACAGAAATCTCGAAAAAAGCCCGTCTCCGCAACGCGGAAGTCTGCGCTGCGGAGACGGCAAAGTCATTTGGAATACTGCTCGATCAGTGCGATCAGCGCATCGCGCCCCGTCCCCTTTTCTGCGGAAAACGGGATGAGCGGCATTTCCTCGGAAAGCGCAAGCTCCCTCCGGATGCACTCCATATTGGGCGCGATCTGACTCGGCTTGAGCTTGTCCGTCTTGTTGGCAACGACGACAAAAGGCATGGAACGGAAGAGCGAGGCCATGACCTGATCCAGCTTCGTCGGGGCGTGGCGTGCATCAACGATCATCACACCCAGAGTGATCAGCTCCGGCTGTGCAAAAAACGTCTCCATCAGCTTGCCCCAACGTTCCTTTTCGGACGCAGCGACCTGCGCATAGCCGTAGCCGGGAAGGTCGACAAAATACGCCCGATCATCAACATTGAAGTAGTTGATATGCACGGTCTTGCCCGGCTTCTGACCGACGCGGGCAAAATTCTTTCTGCCGAGCACGCAGTTGAGCACGGAGGATTTTCCGACGTTCGACTTTCCGGAAAAAACGATTTTGGGAAGCGCATCCCGAATGAAGTCTCCGGAGGAGGCTGCAGATTTGACAAATGTGACTTTTTGCAGGTTCATTGGCGTATCTCGGGCTGCGCATGGTCGCTCGGAACCGGCACGGGCGCAGCCTCATTCTTTCTTTTTCTTTGACTCGTCCGCGGGAGCGTGAGCGCAGTTTCGATCACGGAATCGGCGTGCTCCACGAAAATGAAGTTCAGCGCCTTGCGAACGGTGGGGTCGATCTCCGCGAGATCCTTCTCGTTTTCCTTCGGAAGGATCACCGTTTTCACGCCGTGGCGCAGCGCGGCCATGGTTTTTTCCTTCAGTCCACCGATCGGCAGGACACGGCCGCGGATGGAGATCTCGCCGGTCATGGCAATATCGCGGCGTACGGGTGCGCCGGTCAGCGCAGAAACCATCGCCGTGCAGACGGTGATACCGGCGGACGGGCCGTCCTTCGGTACCGCACCTTCCGGAAAATGCACATGGATGTCCTTCGTTTTATAAAAATCCTCCGCAATACCGAACTGTGCAGCACGGCTGCGAATATAGCTCATCGCAGCCTGCACGGACTCCTTCATCACCTCGCCGAGATTGCCGGTGAGGTTGAGCTTTCCGCTGCCGTCAACAACGTTGCACTCGACCTCGAGTGTTTCGCCGCCGACGCTCGTCCACGCAAGGCCGGTGACCAATCCGACGCAATCGCTGGTTTCCTTCTTGTCCGGAAGGATCTTTCGGACACCGAGGTAAGTCTCAAGATCGACGCCTTTGATCGAGATTCGGCTAAGCCCCTCCTCCGACACAAAGCGCTTTGCGCACTTTCTGCACAGCGCCGCAAGCTCACGCTCCAAATTTCTCACGCCGCTCTCGCGGGTGTAGCAGCGAATGATCTCACGCAGTGCATCGTCACTCACGCGCACCTGCGACTTCTTCAGCCCGTGCTTGGCAAGCTGGCGCGGCAGCAGGTGCTGCTTTGCGATCATCACCTTTTCCTCATCCGTGTAGGAATTAAGCTCGATGATCTCCATGCGGTCGAGCAGCGGCCGCGCGATCGTATCGGTCGTGTTCGCGGTCGTGATAAACATACAATCGCTCAGGTCAAACGGGATCTCAAGATAATTGTCGCGGAAGGTAGCGTTCTGCTCACTGTCGAGCACCTCCAGCAGAGCGGACGACGGGTCGCCGCGATAGTCACTTCCCATCTTGTCGATCTCGTCGAGCAGCAGCAGCGGGTTCATCGAACCGGCCTGCTGCACAGCGGCGATGATACGCCCCGGCATTGCACCGACATAGGTTTTGCGATGCCCTCGAATTTCGGCCTCATCATGCATACCGCCGAGCGAAATTCTTGCAAGTTTCCGGTTCAGGGCGCGCGCAACGCTCATCGCGATCGACGTTTTGCCGACGCCCGGAGGGCCGACCAGACAAATAATGGGGCCGTGCATATCCGGTGCAAGCTCACGAACAGCAAGGATCTCAAGGATGCGCTCTTTGACCTTTTGCAGTCCGTAGTGATCTTCGTTCAAAATGCGTTCCGCAACGCGGATGTCGACACGCTCGCGGGTTCGCTTGTTCCACGGCAGGTCAATGACCGTGTCCAGATAGGTACGGATCACGGTCGCCTCGCTGGAACCGAAGGACTGCTTGCCGAGACGCTGCACTTCCTTCAAGAGCTTTTGCTTCGACTCCTCCGGAATCCCGAGCTTTTCGATCTTGTCGTGGTATTCGTCAAGCTCTTCGTTGTCATCGGCTTCGCCAAGCTCGCCGCGAATGACCTTCAACTGCTCGCGCAGATAGTAATCGCGCTGCCCTTTGTCGATATTCTGCTGCGTCTTGTCCTGAATATTGTTCTCGATCTCAAGCACGTCCAGCTCGCGCGCCATCAATGTGTTGCCAAGCTCAAGGCGGCGGATCGGGTGACGTTGCGACAGGACGCGCATTTTTTCCGCATAGCCGTAGGTCGCGTTTTGCGCCATGACGTCGGCGATAAAGCCGGGATCCTTCGAGCTGAGCATCTTGAGCATCACGTCCTGTAGCGGTCGCTGGGTCGCGTTTGAAAAGTCGTCGAAAAGCTGCACGGCAAGGCGCGTCAGCGCCTCCACGCGCGGCGTATCGGCCACATAAGGCAGATCCGGAAGCGACTCTACACGCGCCGCAAGATAGGGCTTTGTCTGAAGCACCTCTGTCACGCGCGCACGATATTCACCAACGACAAGAACTCGCGCGGAGTCCTTCGAGGCAGAGATCATTTGCAGCACGCGCACGACGGTACCGATCGGATAGAGTTCATCAAAGGAAGGATCGTCCGTCTGAATATTCTTCTGCGTAACAAGGAAAATACGCTGTTCCGTTTCCGCTGCGGCCTCAAGTGCGCGGATCGACTTGATCCGACCTACGTCAAAATGCATCGTCGCGCGGGGAAACGCGGTCATGCCGCGCAGGGCAAGCACCGGCATACGTTCCGAGCGAATCACTTCATCCATAATATATCTCACTCCTTTCAGGAGAAAAATGCCAAACAGAGGGGGCTGCTGCCTTTGCAGCCGTCCCCTCGTTTGTTTCTGTTTACCCGATCCGAGCCTGCGGTTCGGCCTTATGTGTGATTTCGGGCGCGCAGCCTTCCTTCACACATTTCTCCGTGATCAGCACACGTGTAATGGTTGGGTCGGACGGGATATCGTACATTACTTTTGTCATGACGTCTTCTAAAACGGCGCGAAGACCTCTTGCGCCGATCTTGCGCTCAATCGCCTTCTGTGCGATCGCGTCCAGCGCGCCGTTTTCAAAGTCCAGCGTGACATGATCCATTTCCAGCAGCTTTCGGTACTGGCGGCAAAGCGCGTTCTTCGGCTCCGTCAAAATTCGGACAAGATCTTCTTTTTGCAGGCTGCCAAGGCTCGTCACGACCGGCAGGCGGCCGACAAGCTCCGGTATGATACCGAATTTCAGGAGATCATGCGGCTGCACCTGCGCAAACAGTGCGCCGACATCCTTGGCGCGGCGGCTGCGCACCTCTGCGCCAAAGCCGACCGTGGACGTATCCACACGCTTTTCGATGATCTTATCCAGACCGTCGAAAGCGCCGCCGCAAATAAAGAGGATATTCGTCGTATCGACCTGAATAAACTCCTGCTGCGGGTGTTTCCTGCCGCCCTGCGGCGGTACATTTGCAACCGTCCCCTCCAAGATTTTGAGCAGCGCCTGCTGCACGCCCTCGCCGGACACGTCGCGCGTGATGGAGGTATTTTCGCTCTTTCGGGCGATCTTATCCATTTCATCAATGTAAATGATGCCGCGCTGCGCAAGCTCCACGTCGAAGTCCGCCGCCTGAAGCAGGCGTAGGAGGATGTTTTCAACATCTTCTCCGACATAGCCGGCTTCCGTCAGCGTTGTGGCATCCGCGATGGCAAACGGGACGTTGAGGATCTTGGCAAGGGTCTGGGCAAACAGCGTCTTGCCGCAGCCCGTCGGCCCGATGAGAAGAATGTTGCTCTTTTGCAGCTCAACATCCGACGTATCTCCGAAATAAATGCGCTTGTAGTGGTTGTATACGGCAACGGACAGCGCGATCTTGGCCTCATTCTGGCCGATGATATAGCCGTCCATATACTCCTTGATCTCTCGCGGGGTCGGAAGACGATCGGGAACCTCGATCGCTTTCGGCTCCTGAGGATACGGATCCTGACCGTTGATAAGCCGATTGCACAGCTCCACACATTCATTACAGATATATGCGTGCGGACTGGACAGCATCTGCTTTACTTCGCTCTCCGTCTTTCCGCAGAACGAACAACGAATTAGCTTATTTGGCAAAGTGATCTCTCCTCAAACTTATCTCTGATAGAAGACCTTGTCGATCAAACCGTACTCGCGCGCCTCTTCCGCGCTGAGGAAATGGTCGCGCTCACAGTCCAGTGCAACCTGCTCCACGGGTTTACCGGTGTTCTTTGCAAGGATCTCGTTGAGTTTTCTCTTAACGTCCAAAATGCGCTGCGCGTGGATCTGAATATCCGTGACCTGCCCCTGCGCGCCGCCGGACGGCTGGTGGATCATGATCTCCGCGTTGGGCAGCGCAATGCGCTTTCCCTTCGTGCCCGAGGACAGAAGGAACGCACCCATGGACGCAGCCATACCGATGCAGATCGTGGAAACGTCGCACTTGATATACTGCATCGTATCGTAGATCGCAAGTCCCGCCGTCACAACGCCGCCGGGGCTGTTGATGTAGAACTGAATATCCTTATCGGGATCCTGCGCTTCCAGATAGAGCATCTGCGCGACGATCAGGCTTGCGGTGGTATCGCTGACCTCTTCCGAAAGGAAGATAATGCGGTCATTGAGCAGTCGGGAAAAAATGTCATAGGAACGCTCTCCGCGACTGGTCTGTTCAACAACATAGGGTACCAGACTCATATCAATACTCCTTTCTCAAAACAGTTTAACCGAAGGCGTGGGAAATTATTCCTCCGCCTTAGGTGCAACTGCGACGGCGCTGTCGGCGATCAGCTTAGCGGCCTTACGGATCTGCAGGTCTTCACGCATGGACTTCTCGTCGAGAAGCTGCTTGACGCGGTCAAGCTCCATCTTGTAGGACTCCGCGACCTTGGCATACTCCGCCTCGCACTCTTCGTCGCCCACCTCGATGTTCTCGGCCGTCACGACGGCATCGAGCATCACGTTGGTCTTGACGGCAGAAAGCGCGCCGGGACGGAGGCTGTTCTTAAGATTGTCCAGATTGCCGCCCAGCATGGAGGCATAAGCGTCAAGCGAAGCGCCCTGCGAACGAAGCTCATAGTCCATGCGCTCCAGCTCGCGGTCGATCTCCTCGTCGATCATGCACTCGGGGATGTCCGCCGTCATATTGGCAACGGCCTTCTCGATCGCGGCGTTTTCAAAGGCGCGGTCGATCCCGTTCTGCTTCTGCTCACGGATCTTCTTCTCCACATCAGCGCGAAGCTCGTCCATGGTGTCAAACTCGGAAACGTCTTTTACAAACTCATCGTCCTTTTCCGGAACGATCGTCTCTTTTACCTCGTGCACCTTGACGCGGAAGACGACCGGTGCACCGGCAAGGGCCTTTTCATGGTAATCCTCGGGGAAGGTCACATGGATCTCCTTCTCCTCGCCTGCGCTCATGCCGACGACCTGCTCCTCAAAGCCGGGGATGAAGCTGTGAGAGCCGAGGCGCAGCTCATAGGCCTCGCCCTTGCCGCCCTCGAAAGCAACGCCATCCTTGAAGCCTTCAAAGTCGATCACGGCAGTGTCGCCGTCCTGTGCCGGACGGTCAACCGTGCTGATGCGCGCAACATTCTGCGCCATGCGGTCGATCTCTGCGTCGATCTCAGACTGTGCGACTTCAACTTCCGCCTTCTCGATCTCCAGACCCTTGTACTCGCCGAGCTTCACGTCGGGATAGAGCGCAGTCTCGATCACGAGCGTCACGGAGCCGTCTTCCGCAATGTCGAGCTTGGAAACGGAAGGCTTGCCGACGGGCTTGAGATCCTGCGCGATGACGCAGTCCTTATAGATCTCGGGGAAAAGCTCCTCGATCGCATCTTCATAAAAAACGTGCTTGCCGTACGCAGCCTCGATGATCATGCGCGGCGCCTTGCCCTTGCGGAAGCCGGGGATGCTGATGTCCTTGCGAACCTTCTGGTAAACCTTGTTTACGGCAGGCTCCATGTCCTCGTGGGAAAGCTCTACGGTCACGGACGCTTTGGCGGTATCTTTCTCTACATTTTTCACAGTCATGTTGAAATCCTCCTGGGTGCGCGTAGGCGCACGTAATTGTTAGCCGAACTATTTTATCAGAGTTATTGGAAAAATACAAGCGCTTTTTTCTATATTTGGTTCTATTTCAAGCGAAGCGGGCGAAATTTCAAAAAATCCGCCGCACAGAGATGAAATTCGCATCCGTTGTAGCTGCCTTCTATGACAAGCTTGTGGCTGTCACCGTGCAGATGACCATAGTAGCAGCGCGTCACACCATAGCGCTGCAACAAAGCAAGTATTTCAGGGCATTCATAGCCGCGGTAGCGCGGCGGATAATGGAGGAAGCAGTATTTTTCATGGTCACCCGCCGCTTTCAGAGATGTTTCCAAACGGATCAGTTCTCGCTTGAAGATCTTTTCGTCGTGCGTCCCCTCTCCGGTCTCCTCCTCGAAAAACCAGCCGCGCGTACCGCACAGGGCAATGTCTTCATAAAAGTAGCAGTTATTATTGAGTACGAAGAGATCATCAAATCCGTTTTTCTCGCAGAACTGATAGAACTTAGAGGCGGTAGACCACCAGTAGTCGTGGTTTCCTTTGACAATGATCTTCCGCCCGGGAATACGATGAATAAACTCAAAATCGCGCTCCGCCTCGGCGAGGCTGAGCGCCCACGAAAGGTCTCCGGGAAGAACCGTCGTATCCTCCGGCCGGATCACACGAAGTCCTTCGCGCAGGCGATCCAGATAACCGCTCCAAACGCCGCCGAAGACGTCCATCGGTTTGTTGCTTCCAAGGGAAAGGTGCAAATCCGCGATCACATAGAGCGCCATTGGCATCACCTCACTGCATTCAGTAGTCGGAATAGATTCTCGTAGAAAATTGCGTCCAGCAGCGGCTCGTCAAAGCCCCTGCTCCGCAGGAAATGGTAGAGCTTTTCATAATCCTTTACCGATGAAAAGCCCTCGGCAAGGCGGTCGCAGCCGTCAAGGTCACCGCCCAGAGCGACGTGCTTCTCGCCGCAGACCGTCAGCATATGCTCCAGATGGCTGAAAATGGTCTCAAAGTCCGCCCGCCCGCCAAGGAAGGGTGCATAAAGATTTAGTCCCACTGTTCCACCGCTGTCTGCAATGGCGCGAAGCTGATCGTCTGTCAGATTTCTCGTGTTCTCGCAAAGCGCGCGGCAATTGCTGTGACTTGCAAGGATCGGCGCGGTCGTCATATCGAGCAGCTCCCAGAAGGAGCGCTCGCCAAGGTGGCTGACATCGATCAAAATGCCGCGCTGTTGCGCCGCGCGGACAAAGGCTTTTCCCCGTTCTGTCAGGCCGCGGTCACTCAAATGGCATCCGGCAAGTGCATTGTCTGCGTTCCACGTCAGCGTTGTCATGACAAAATCCGAAACCGCGTCCAGCCGCTCCGGATCGCAGCCGATCACCTCCGGCCCCTCCAGAGAAAGCAGCGCCGCAGGAGCGTGCCGCGCGGCGCAGGCCGTGACCTGCGCCGTGTTTTGGCAAATAGTGATCCCCGCCTGTTCCCTTAGGACGGCAAGCGGCTCCGTCAGATATGCCTCAACGGTCGGAAAGAACTGTGCTTCGCTTCCTGCATAGCTGCAAAAAGCAAACACCTGCACGTAAACCTGAAAGGCGCTTGCCTTATCAAGGTCAATATGGCAGGTGTTCTTTTGAATCGTCTCGGCGCGCAGGCAAAGCTCCAGCGCCGTATCGCAATGTCCGTCAAACAAACGAATATTACTCAAAAGCATCCTCCAAATGGATCACGTCAGGGTGTACGGTCTGTATACCCTGCGGGGCATATACCTCGATGACGTCAAAACGGGCAGGTTTTGTCAGCTCCTCATGCGTCGCAAGAAAGACCGCTGCCGTTTTGCGCAGGCGCTCCTGCTTGTGAAGATCAACAAATTCCAACGCTTCGGCAAACCGCGCGCTTTTGCGCAGCTTCACCTCCACAAAGACGATATGCTCCCGATTTTCCGCGATCAGGTCGATCTCGCCGAAGCGGCAGCGATAATTTGCCGCCAACAGCGCATAGCGCTTTTTACGCAGATACTCCGCCGCAAGGCTTTCCCCCCAGCGGCCCACCAGATTACTCGGCATAGAACTTTTTCAGGAAGCTCTTTCTGTGGATGGGGCACGCACCATAGGTGCGCAGCGCGGCATAATGTGCCTGCGTGCCGTAGCCCTTATGTACTGCAAAGCCGTATTGCGGGTAAATCTGATCCTGCTCCATCATGAAACGGTCTCGCGTGACCTTTGCAAGGATCGACGCGGCTGCAATGTTTGCGCTCAGGCTGTCGCCCTTTATGATCGTCTTCACGGGAATGGAACCGAAGTCCGGTTCCCGATTTCCGTCGACCAGTGCAAGCTCCGGCGTCACGGAGAGCTGCTCGACCGCCTGCCGCATGGCAAGGAAGGTTGCCTGCAAAATATTGATCTCGTCGATCGTCTTTTCATCTACCATCGCTATGCCGTAGGCCACAGCCTGCGACAGGATCACGTCATAAAGCGCCTCGCGGCGCTTGGCCGTGAGCTTCTTTGAGTCGTTCAGACCGTCGATCTCGGCATTGGGCGGCAGAATGACCGCCGCCGCACAGACAGGCCCTGCGAGCGGGCCGCGTCCGGCTTCGTCGACGCCGCACACATGGGTGAAACCCTCATCCCATGCTCTTTGCTCAAAACTCCACAAATCTTCCATCATTGCCTCTCAATCGGGTGAAAATGTCAGTCGTTCATGCAGATCGTCTACCCAGAGATCGTAAACGATCACGCCGTCCGGTAATACCTGCTTTTCCAATTTACTGTGCTTACCCGTACAGTAGCTCGCCGCGACCGCGTCGGGATTCTGCGTCTCTATCTCGGTGACGAAAACATCACGCATTTGATTGTTGCTGCACGAATTAAAGATCTCGCGGATCAATTCATAAGTCATGGATCCTCCAAGGTGAATCTGCCGAGCTTGCAGCTGCGATATTCCTCCAACAGCATCCGCGCGGCGCGCTCCGTGTCGATCTCGCCGCCGGAGAGGAGAAAGCCGCGCCGCTTTCCGATCGCGCACAGCAGCGCATAGCCGGTAGGCTCGTCGGAAAGCTCCAGTTGATAGCGGCTGACAAGTGCATCCGGATAACGCCGGAAAAGCATTGCGGCCAAATGGGACGCAAGTGTTTCCGTGTCCAGAATGTCGTCCTTCACCGCGCCGGTATAGGCAAGGCGCCTGCCGGTCTCCTCGTCGTCAAAGCGCGGCCAGAGGATCCCGGGCGTGTCCAGCAACAAAAGCCCCTGCGCGACCGTGACCCACTGCACACCGCGCGTCACGCCGGGACGGTTTTCGGCCTTTGCGCCCTTCCGTCCGGCGACTTGATTGATCAGCGTGGATTTTCCGACATTCGGAATGCCGACGATCATCAGCTTGAGCGGCTTGTTGACAAAACCGCGTGCCTCATAGCGCGCAAGTTTCTCTGCCAAAAGCGCGCGAACGGTCGGCGCAAAGCGGTCGATCCCCTTTCGGTTCTTGCAATCCGTCCGCAGCACCGCCCAGCCTTTTTTTTGAAAGTATTCGCTCCAGAGCGCCGTCGCGTTCGCGTCCGCCATGTCGATCCGGTTGAGTATGATCATCCGCGGCTTTGCCCCGCAGATCGCGTCAATATCCGGATTTCGGCTGGAGATCGGAATGCGCGCGTCGATCACCTCACAGACCGCATCGACCAGTTTCAGATCCTCTTCCATCTTTCGGCGGGTCTTGGTCATGTGCCCGGGGTACCACTGGATATTCATTTTATCGTCCATCATGAAACGGCTCCGATCCGTCCGAAATCGCGGTTTCCGGAGGCATCTTTCCCTGGAAATACAATAAAGAGCACTTTACCGAGCACCTGATCCATCCGAATCTGACCGATGCGGTCATAGCGGCTGTCGGACGAATGGTCGCGATTGTCACCCATGACAAAAACGCAGCCGTCCTCGACCAAAATATCCTGTCCGACAGGCGCATTAATGGTGCCGTGCATCACGCCCTCGTTGATATACGGCTCGGAAAGAAGCACGCCGTCCACATAGACCGCGTAGTTGCCGTCTTCCGCAGGCTCAAAGCGCACGGTCTGACCTTCTGTTGCGATCACGCGCTTGACGATCGGTTCACCGTCGTTAAACGATTGCTTCCGCGCAACGATCACATCGCCATACTTCAGGTCGCCCATGATGACGTTGCTCTGCAGCGCAAGATAGTCGCCGTCATAGAGCGTCGAGTTCATGGAGTTGCCGACAACGCCGACAAGCCGGACGCAAAACACAAAGATCAGCGTGATTGCCGCAAGAATATAGACAAGATCATGCAGCAAGGTATAAATATCATATAAAAACCCGAGGTTTTCCGTTTTCTTCTTTTTCATATGGTGTCTCCGCCCCTTCACTGGGTTTCATTATACACCACTTTTCGAAAGAAATAAAGCGGGAAAGCCGCTTTTCACAAACTTTTTCATTTCCTCCCCAATTTACAAATAAAGCTGCTGCAAAGATGAGACTTTGCAGCAGCCTTATATTACAGGTTCTTCAGACGCGCTTCGCTCTCGTTGAGCTGTTGCAGCAGCGCCTCATACTTCGCGGCCTTTTCGCGCTCTGCGGCAACAACGGCCTCCGGCGCTTTGGCAGCGAAGCCGGGATTGTTGAGCTTAGCCTGAACGCCGGCAAGTCCCTTTTGCGTCTTTTCGCGTTCCTTGGAAATGCGCTCCATCTCCTTTGCCACATCGATCAGCTGCACCATCGGCATATAGAGCGCCGCGTCATGCGTAACACAGGAGGCCATCGTCGAATGTCCTTCCGGTTCCTGCGTGCGGACGATCACTTCATCCGCATAGGCAAGGCGCGAAATGAAGCCGGTACCGCTTTGGAAGACTTCAGGGTGCTGCGTGACGATATAGAGCGTGCACTTCTTGGAGGGCGGTACGTTCATCTCCGCACGGCGGTTGCGCACGGCGCGAATGGCGTTCATGATGCTTTCCATCGCCGCCTCTTCAGCGCGGAAGTTCAGCTCCTGCCGATAGGACGGCCATTGCGCCGCGATCAGTGCCTCCCCTTCATGCGGGATCGCCTGCCAGATCTCTTCCGTGATAAACGGCATAAACGGGTGCATGAGTCGGAGGATCTGATCGAGCACATACAGCAGGACCTTCTGCGCAGTGCGCTTGCTCTGTGCATCCTCGCCGTAGAGTCGCGCCTTGGTCAGCTCGATATACCAGTCACAGTAGCTGTCCCAGATAAAGTCATAGATCTTCTGAACGGCAATGCCCAGCTCATATTTGTCCAGATTCTCCGTTGCCTCGGCAATGAGCGTGTTGAGCTTGGAAAGGATCCACTTGTCCGCGGTCTCAAGCTCCTCGCAGGCAGGAAGCTCATTTTTGTCAATGCTCAGGTTCATCATTACATAGCGGCTCGCGTTCCAGAGCTTATTGGCAAAATTGCGCATCGCCTCGCAGCGCTCGATATAGAAGCGCATATCGTTTCCGGGGGAGTTCGCGGTGAGCATATTCATGCGCAGCGCGTCAGCGCCGAACCGGTCGATCATTTCCAGCGGGTCAATACCGTTGCCGAGCGATTTTGACATTTTTCTGCCCTTGTCGTCGCGGACAAGGCCGTGGATGAGGACAGTGTGGAACGGCGCCTTTCCGGTCTGCTTGCAGCCGGAGAAGATCATACGCGCGACCCAGAAGAAGATAATGTCGTAACCGGTGACAAGGACATCCGTCGGGTAAAAATACTTGAAATCCGGCGCTTCCGTATCCGGCCAGCCCAGCGTTTCGAACGGCCAGAGCGCGGAAGAGAACCACGTGTCCAGCACGTCTTCATCACGGGTGATGTTCTTGCTGCCGCACTTTTCGCAGCAGGTCGCATCTTTGCGCGAAACCGTCATGTGGCCGCAGTCTGCGCAATACCACGCGGGGATCTGATGACCCCACCAAAGCTGACGGGAGATACACCAGTCACGAACGTTTTCCATCCAGTTGGTATAGATCTTCGTGAAACGCTCGGGAACGAACTTCGTCTCGCCTTCGTTTACAACGCGCAGCGCTTCCTTTGCCAGAGGCTGCATCTTCACGAACCACTGCGCGGAGATGATCGGCTCCACGTCGCGGTGGCAGCGGTAGCAGGTGCCGACATGGTGGTTATAAGGCTCGACCTTGACCAGATAGCCCTGTGCCTCCAGATCGGATACGATCTGCTTTCGCGCCTCATAGCGATCCAGACCTTGGTATTTCCCGCCAAACGCATTGACAACGCCGTGGTCGTCCAGCACACGGATGACCTCCAAGTGATGGCGCAGGCCGACCTCAAAGTCGTTCGGATCATGCGCAGGCGTCATCTTGACGCAGCCGGTACCAAAGTCCATCTCGACATAATCGTCCGCAACAACGGGGATCTCCTTGTTGACCAGCGGAAGGATCACGTTTTTCCCGACGATCGCCTGATAGCGTTCATCGTTCGGGTTGACGCAAACGCCGCTGTCGCCCAGCATCGTCTCGGGACGGGTCGTCGCGACGATGACCTCGCCGCTGCCGTCTGCCAGCGGATAGCGGATATGCCAGAGATTACCGGGCTTATCCACATACTCGACCTCCGCATCGGACAGCGCAGTGACGCAGTGCGGACACCAGTTGATGATCCGGCTGCCCTTGTAGATCAGCCCCTGTTCGTAGAGATTGACGAACACTTCGCGCACCGCCTTGGAGCAACCCTCGTCCATCGTAAAGCGGGAGCGCTGCCAGTCGCAGGAAATGCCCAGCTTTTTTTGCTGCGCCACGATACGGTCGCCGTATTGCCGCTTCCAGTCCCACACACGCTCGAGGAATTTATCGCGCCCGAGGTCGTAGCGCGTCTTGCCCTCGCTTCGCAGAACCTCTTCCACTTTGATCTGCGTTGCGATGCCGGCGTGGTCAACGCCGGGCAGGTAGAGCGCATTATACCCCTGCATCCGCTTAAAGCGGATCAGCGTGTCCTGCGCCGTGTCGTCCATCGCGTGGCCGATGTGGAGTTGTCCGGTCACGTTCGGGGGCGGCATAACGATCGTAAACGGCTTTTTCGCCGCGTCCGGCTCCGCATGGAAGTAGCCGCCGTCCATCCAAAACTGGTAAAGCTTTGCCTCTACCTCTTTCGGATCATAGGTTTTTGGTAGTTCTCTCATGTTCGTTCTCCTTGCAAAATAAACCGCCCTGAACAAGCCGTTCAGGGCGGTAAAAAATACCGTGGTACCACCTGAATTTCCACCCAAAGCGAGCGGACACTCAAACTCGATAACGGGAGGAACCGTGCGCGCCTACTGCTTCAGCGCGCCCGCTCGGAAGCGACCTTCACTCTGCTTCGGCGAAAACTTGCACCAACCGTTTCCTCTCTTTGCCCGAAGCCAAAAGCTACTTCTCTTCGTCTGCACGTTTGTAGTATCATATCGAAATTCCCGACGTTTGTCAAGAATTATTTCGGCAGATAGGCGCTCATCGCCGTCTCAAGCTGCGCAAGCAGGCAAAGCGCCTTTTCCTTGCTGCGGTCGACCGCAGTGAGATACAGCTTGACCTTCGGCTCGGTACCGGAGGGGCGCACGATCACGCTCGCCTTTTCGCCGAGGGTCAGGGCTACGACATTAGACTTCGGCAGCGTGACGGGACGCTCTTCGCCGGTCGTCAGATCCTTCGCTATGCGGGAGGCGTAGTCCGTGCATTCCGTCACGGCGACACCGCAGAGCATGGTCGGAATCTCTGCGCGGAAATCCGACATAAACTTCGCCGACAGCGCCATGGCGTCCGGCCCTTTCAGTTCCAAGCTGACGACCTTTGCCTCGTGGTAGCCCAGCTTTTCATAAAGCGCATCCATTTTCTGCGCAAGGTTCATTCCCTCGCGCTTGAGCTTCGCCGCAAGATCGCACGTCAGCATCGAGGCAACGACTGCGTCCTTGTCGCGCGCGTAAGTACCCTTGAGATAACCGCAGCTCTCCTCGAAACCGAAGACAAAGCGATGCTCTTCCCCTTTTTCTTCCAACGCAAGGATCTCGCCGCCGATGTACTTAAAGCCGGTCAAGACCGCCTTCATCTTCACGCCGTACTGCGCGGCAACCTTGTCGGCAAGCGGCGTGGAAACAATGCTCCGCACCGCGACCGGATGATCAGGCAGCGTTCCGTTTTTCTTCATCTCTCCGAGGATGTAGTCCAGTAAGAGGCAGCCCAATTCATTACCGCTCAGCTTACGGAAGCCGTCCTCCGTGGGAACCGCAACGGCAACACGGTCGCAGTCCGGATCGGTTCCAAGGATCAGATCGGGATGGGTGTCGCGCGCGATCTTGTAGCTTTCGTTCAGTGCGGCGTCCGTCTCCGGATTGGGATATTCGCAGGTCTTAAAGTCACCGTCCGGCAGCTCCTGCACACGCACAACATCAACATTGACGCCGATCCTGCCCAACACCTGACGCACCGGCTTGTTGCCCGTGCCGCAAAGCGGGGTGTACAGAAGGTTCAGGTGATTTGCAGGCTGCGTCGTCACACGCTCGGCAAGCACAGTGCGATAGTAGCGCTCCCAAAGCTCCTGCGCGATGAACTCGACATTCCCCTGCGCAAGGTGCTCTTCAAAGCTGTGCTTTCCGGAGACGAAATAGGCGATATTTGAGATCTCTTTGTATACGATCGCCGCAGGCTCGTCCGTCATCTGGCAGCCGTCCGGCCCGTAGCATTTGATGCCGTTATAGATGCCTGCGTTATGGCTCGCGGAGACTACGATACCGCAGCCGCAGCCAAGCTGACGGACGGCAAAGGAGAGCATCGGCGTCGGTGCAAGCTCATGATAGACATAGACATGAACGCCGCGATCCGCCAAAGCGGCGGCGCAGATATGCGCATAGCGCTGCGAGTTATGCCGCGAGTCATAGCCGATGGCGCATTTACGCGGAAGCTCCGTAGCGGCAAGCCACGCGGCAAGTCCCTGTGCCGTGCGGCGCACCGTGAAATCGTTCAGGCAGTTCGTTCCCTGCCCCATAATGCCGCGGATGCCAGCCGTGCCGAATTGCAGCTCGGCTCCGAACGCGCCTTTGATCGCGTCGTCGCCCAGCGCAAGGAGCGTTTGCTTTTCTTCGGGAGTGAGTGGAGCATTTTCGCACCAAAAATGATAACGATCGAGATATTCCATATTTCCTCCTAAAATAAAACAGGTCAATTCGCGCGGAATTGACCTGTTGTTTTTTACACGTCTTCGATGATCGCGGAGTTGGTCTTCGCGGCCTGCGGGTTGACCAGTGCGCGGAACTTCGAGCGGGAGTCACGGATGTCGGCAAGCGCCTCCGCGACAGCCTCTTCCGTGCGGCGAAGCGAGTCGTCAACATAGTCATTCGTCACGCGCTTGAGTTCCTTGATCTTATCCTGCGCGGCGCGCACCATCTCGTTGGCCTGCGTCTTCGCATCCAGATAGACCGATTCCTGAGAAACCAGCTGACGTGCCTGACTCTGCGCCGCCTTCAGGATATTCTCCGCCTCGCGCTTCGCGTTGGTGATCAGTTCGCCGCGCGAATCGACGATGGTTCTCGCCTGCTTCAGCTCGTTGGGAAGCTGGTTGCTGATCTCGTCGAGCAGATCCAGAACGCGGTTGCGGTCGAGCGCGCATCTGTCGCTGCTGAAAGGAACGCTCTTGGCATCCTGCACCATCTCGTACAATGTGGCAATCAATTCTTCAATTCCGTGCTCGTTCATTCGTCTTCCTCCTTGATGTTTCGAATTGTTCGAATCCTTTGGTTAAAATCACTGATGATCTGCGGAGGCAGGAAGTCGGAAAGATCTGCCTCATAATATCCCATTTCTTTTACTGCGCTGGAGCTGAGATACATAAACTGGTGCTCCGCCGTCAGAAACAGCGACTCAAGATCGGGGTTGAGCTTGCGATTGATCATCGCCATTTGAAACTCTTTTTCAAAGTCGGAACCGGCGCGCAGTCCCTTGATGATCGTGCAGCAGTCGTGCTCCCGCGCGTAATCCGCCAGCAGGCCGTCGTAGGAGTCGACCGAAACGTTATCCAAATGCACCGTAACGCGCGAGATCAGTGCCTCGCGTTCTTCCAGCGAGAACATCGGGCGCTTGCCGCAGTTGACCATGACACAAACGATGACGCGGTCAAACAATCTGGACGCGCGCTCAATGATGTTCAGGTGGCCTTTCGTGACCGGATCAAAGCTGCCCGGATAGACGGCAATTCTCATAAGCGTTCCCCTTCCCGACGAAACAGCGACACGCAAGTCTTGCCGTAGCAGTGGTCCTCTAAGCGCACAAGTCCGGAAAAATGCTCGTCCAAAGCCTTCCCGAGCGGGCGCTCTGTAACAATTATACCACCTTCTGCCAAAATGTCAATTTCCGATATGTGTTTTAATGCATTTTCCAGAGCTTTTTCTGCATAAGGCGGGTCGAGGAAGATCAGGCGATATTTTCTTCTTGTCCGCGCAAGGAACGTCTTGTAGTCGCAGTGCCAAACCTGCGCCTGTGCATCGAGCCGCGCTTTCCTCAGGTTTTCGCGAACAACGGAGACGGCGTCCCCGCGCACGTCGACAAAATCGCAAAACGCCGCGCCTCTGCTCAGCGCTTCAATGCCGAGCTGTCCGGAGCCTGCAAAAAGATCCAAGACTTCGCCGAACACCTCGTACTGTATCATGTTAAAAACTGCCTGCTTCACCTTATCCGCCGTCGGCCTTGTCGCAAGACCTTCCGGCGCTTTTAAGGGGATACCGCGAGCGGTACCTGTAATTACACGCATAGCTTACTCCTGTGGATGAAAATGTTGATAGACTGCCTGCGCCGCAGGCTTCGGCAGCACCTTTTGGAGCGTCTCCACGTCGGCGGCTTTGATCGCGGCGATCGTCCGAAAACTGCGCAGCAGCGCCAGCTTCCGCTTTTCGCCAATGCCTTCGATTTCGTCAAGCGCAGAGCCTCTCACCCGCTTGCTGCGCAGCGTGCGGTGATACGTGATGGCAAAGCGGTGCGTCTCCTCCTGAATTTGCCCGATCAGCGCAAACACGGCGGGAATGGCCTGAATGCCGATCTCTGCACCCTCCGGTGTGACCAGTGCACGGGTGCGGTGTCGATCGTCCTTCACCATGCCGAAGATCGGCACATGGATTTGCATTGCGTTGAGTGCTTCCTTCACCGTCTGCGCGTGCGTCACACCGCCGTCGATCAGGAGCGCGTCCGGCATTTCGTCAAAGCCCTTGTCCCCGTCCAGATAATGGCAGAAACGCCGACAAACGACCTGACGCATCGACGCATAGTCGTCCTGCTGCTCCATATTTTCTACCTTAAAGCGCTTATAATCGCTCTTTTTTGGCTTGCCGCCCTGAAAGACCGTCATAGAGGCAACGATGTCCGTTCCGGCCGTGTTTGATATATCATAGGCCTCGAGACGATCCGGTAAATGATCCATGCCAAGCAGCTTTTGCAGTGCTGACAGCACACCGTTCAGCCGTTCGGCAGCGGAAGTAGCACGCAGCGCCTCCTCTTTTGCATTTTGCTGCGCAAGATCGGAACGCCGCTTGTTATCGCCGCGCTGCGCGACGATGATGTGCACCTTTCGTCCCAACTCCTGCAACAGCAGCTCGGAAAACGGCGCGGCATCCTCCATCGCAAACGGCAAAAGGATCCGGCGCGGCGCAGATTTTCTTTGCAGATAGTACTGCTTGACCAGCGAGGAAAGCGCCTCCGCGTCGTCATCCGGCGCCGGCAACACCTCATAGTCCTTGTCCATAAGGTTTCCGCCGATATAGTGCAGCACGGCAAAGCAGGCCTTTGCCTCCGTGCGATACCAGCCAATGGCATCGGTATCCGCCATCGTCCCTGCGGTCACAAGCTGGCGCTCGCCCAATGCCTCGACAGCGTGCAGCCGGTCGCGCAGATCGGCCGCCTGTTCAAACGCAAGCGCTTCGGCCGCCTCCTCCATCTGCTGCCGCAGACGGTCGCACAGCGGCTTGTGCTTGCCTTGCAGCAGAAGGATCGCCTGCTGCATACGGCTGCGATACGCCTCCTGCGTCATCTCCGGACGGCACCAACCGTCGCAGAGCTTCATCGGATAGTTCAGGCATGGGCGCTCCTTGCCGACATCACGCGGGAACACTCTGGTGCAGTCGGGGAGGCGAAATGTGCGGCGGATCGTGTCGATCACCTGATGCATCCGTCCGCGGCTTCCATAGGGGCCAAAGTAGCGTGCACCGTCTTCCTTGACTCGATTGGAGAACGTGATCTTGGGATATGCCTCCTGTAGGTCGATCCGAAGATAGGGGTACCCCTTATCATCCTTCAAAAGGATGTTGTACTTCGGCATATAGTGCTTAATGAGAGAGCACTCCAGCACCAGCGCTTCAAACTCCGTCGCCGCGCGGATGGTCTCAAAGTGGTCCACCTGACTGACCATACGCCGCGTTTTGGCATTGTGCGACGCGGTGTCCTGAAAATACTGGCTGACACGGTTCTTGAGCTTTTTGGCCTTGCCTACGTAGATCACCGTGTCGTGCAGGTCCTTCATCAAATATACGCCCGGCTCATACGGCAGCGAAAGCGCCGCCAACTTCAATTCTTCTCGCGTCATAGACCCCAATAGACAAAGCCGCCCCAAACGAAGTACGCTTGGGGCAGCCGTTAGTCGTTAAGATACACCCTTATCCAACATCCCTGCAAGCTGCTTTACCGCAGCCTCTTCGTCAGGGCCTTCGGCAATGAGTGTAACCTCGGTGCCACGGGTGAGACCCATGGAGAGAACGCCAAGGAGGCTCTTCGCGTTGATCTTGCGATCCTCGACTTCGATCCAAATGCTGGAGCGGAACTCATTTGCCTTTTGAATAAAGAAGGTCGCCTGCTTGTTATGCAGGCCAGATTCACACTTCACGACGGCTTTTTCTGTATACACGTGCGTCACTCCTCATCAATTCGCAGTTTTCTGCGTACGCTACTTGATAATATACGCAAAAGCGTTTGGTTTGTCAACAGTTTTTAGAACTTTCATGCAAGCTCTGCGACTGTTACACCGTCCTCGCCCTCGCCATATACACCAAGGCGATAGCGCTTGACGGCTCGATTGTGCCTCAGCTCCTCCTGAACGGCCTTGCGCAGCACACCGGTTCCCTTGCCGTGGATGATGCGCACCTGCGAAAGGTTCGCAAGCATGGCACTGTCCAAGAAGACCGAAAGCGTCGCGACCGCCTCATCCGCGCTCATGCCGCGCAGGTCAAGCTCCGATGCCGCAGGCGTGTTGCGGAACTCGCGTTTGGCGCGCTCGATGATCTTTTTCCCCGGCTGCTCCTTCTGCTCGATCAGGTAGACCTCGTTGGGACGCGCCGTGACCTTCATGATCCCCGCTTGCAATTGATAGGTTCCGTCCTTGTTGATCGCAAGCACCGTCGCGCGCGTGCCGAACTTCAATATCTCCACCGTGTCGCCAACGCGAACGGCGCGCGTCGGTGTCGGGCGTTCCGGTGCGGCGTCCTGCGGTGCGATCGCTTCCTGTGCCTCGTTGAGTTTACGGCGCAGTTCCGCCTGCTTTTCGTTGCTCTCCTGAACGTCGACCGCGTCTTTCATCTGCTTGCGCAGTTCTTTCAGCTCCTGCGTCACTTCGTTTGAAGTACGTCGGGCGCTTTCAATGATCGACTGCGCCTCGGCACGCGCGGCGCGGATCGCCTTCTCGCGTTCTTTTTTGATCTCGTCGTAGTATGCCTCAGATTTCTCATGTATCTGCTGCGTTTCGAGCTTCAGGCGCTCTGCCTCGCGTTTTGCCGTTTCCATCTGCTGGCGCTGCTGCTCCAGCTGGCTCAGTACGTCTTCAAAATTCTTGTCGTTTTCCCCGACAAAACTCTTCGCCTTCTCAATGATCTCCTCGGATAGGCCAAGCCGTCTGGAGATCGCAAAAGCGTTGGATTTTCCCGGAATGCCAATGAGCAGACGGTAGGTCGGTCGAAGCGTCTCAACATCGAACTCGCAGGAGGCGTTCATCACGCCCTTGGTGCGCATGGCATAGAGCTTCAGCTCTGCGTAGTGCGTCGTCGCGGCGACGCGCGCGCCGTGGCTGCGGCAATACTCGATCAGCGCCGTTGCCAGTGCCGCGCCTTCGGCGGGGTCTGTTCCGGCGCCCAATTCGTCGAAAAGGACAAGCGTTTCTTCGTCACAGTCCGCGATCATGCTGACGATGTTGCGCATATGCGCAGAAAAGGTCGAGAGCGACTGCTCGATAGACTGCTCATCGCCAATGTCGGCAAGGACGTTGCGGAAAACGGAGACGGCGCTGCCGTGGTCTGCCGGAATGTGCAAACCGCAGGCGGCCATAAGCGTCAAAAGGCCGATGGTCTTGAGCGTGACCGTTTTGCCGCCGGTGTTCGGGCCGGTGATGATCAACGTATCAAAATCCGTCCCCAAACGAACCGTAATGGGAACCACGGTCTTTTTGTCGATCAGAGGGTGGCGCGCGCGGTGAAGCTCTATGCCCCCATCCGTCCTGATCTGCGGTTCCATGCCGTCAATGCGCAGCGAATAGCGCGCCTTCGCAAAGATCACGTCCAGAGAAACAAGCATCTCATAGCTGCGGCAGATGCTTTCGCGGAACGACGCAGCCTCGGCAGAAAGCTCGGCCAAGATCCGCTCGATCTCCTTGCGTTCCTTTATTAGCAATTCGCGCAGCGCGTTGTTCGCGTTGACGGCCGACATCGGCTCAATGAAAAACGTGCCGCCGGACGAGGAAACGTCGTGGATCAATCCCGGGATCTCGCTCTTGTACTCGCTTTTGACCGGAACGACATAGCGGTCGCCGCGCAGTGTGATGATCGGGTCTCTGAGATACTTCGCGTAGGACGGAGAGGTGATGATCTTTTGCAGCGAATCCTTGACCTTTGCGCTCTGGATGCGCATATGGCGGCGGATGTCTGCAAGCTCGCTGCTTGCGCTGTCGGCGATCTCCTCCTCCGAAAGGATGGAGTTGCTGATTTTCTCCTCCAGATAACGGTTCGGCGAAAGCTCCTGGAAATAGACGTCGAGAACGGACTGGCAATAGTCGCCGTTATAATAGGCTTTCGCGTTGCGGATGCAGCGCAAAACGCCCGCGATACGCAGCAGCTCTGTCGGTGTCAGGCAGCCGCCGCGGTCGGCGCGCTCCAACGACGAGCCGATCTCCTTCAGTTCATGAAAGGACGGAGAGCCTTTCAGAGAAATGAGCTTGCAGGCAGCTGTGGTCTGCCCTTGCAGGATCGTGATCTCCTCGGCATCCGTCAGCGGAAGCAGCGCGCGGCAGCGCTCTTTCGCCGCGTCGCTGTTTGCGATCTCCGCCACCTTAGATAGGATGGCGGGAAGTTCAAGTTTATAAATTGATTTTTCAAACAGTTCTGTCATACCGGTTTCCTCAGTAAATGCGTAAAGATTTGTACAGGTCAAGTGTGGAAAATCCGCGCTCCAGCCGCGTGGCAAGGTAGCTTTCGGTCAATTCGCCAAGTTGACGCATTCCATCCTCCGGCAAGCGGAAGGAAAAGAGCCTCTTAGGGTCGGCCTGCTCAATGTAGCGCATTGCCGCCAACACAGAGGGAGTGAGCGGCATCCGGATTCCCACTTCGCCGCTGCACGCTGCACACTGCAAAACGCCCTGTGAAATATTCAGGCGATCCGGTTGCGTGTTTCCGCATACGACACAGCCGCGCAGATCGGGCGCAAAGCCGGCGGCGCAGGCAAGACGAAGCTCAAATACAGCTTTCACCAGCTCCTGCGAAAGCGTCAGCTTGGAAAGCGCAAACAGCGAGTTGAGCAGCAGCGACAGCAGCTCCGGCAGCGGATCATTCTCCAGCGCGACCGTCTCGACCACCTGCGCAAAGTAAGAGGCAAGCGACAGGCGCTCCAGATCAAGCTGTAGCTCGTGGAAGCTCTCCTTCAGAACGCTTTCTGAAAGCTGGTAGCGCCCCTGATATTCCCGAAGCGTAAATTCGGAAAAGGCAAATAACTGGCAGGCGGCGCGATTGGCATTTCGGTTGCCGCGAACGCCGCGTGCGCGCACGGTCAGCTTGCCCAGATCGCGGGAAAATACCGTGAGCAGTCTGTCGCTGTCCTGATAGTCCACCGTCCGCAGCACAATACCATCTGTTTTTACAAACATAGTATGCTCCATATGTACGGGAAGCATTTCACTTCCCGTGTTTCGATTGTTTCTTAAACAGCAGATACGCCTCCGGCGCTCCGGTTTCGTGAAAAAGCTCCCAGAAAAAAGATGCATTCATAGGCGTGTCCTCCCTGTCCATAGCCTCTGCAAGAGCACATCGCCTATACTTGGAAATTTATTGATAGCCAAAGTTGCGGATCAAAAAGTCGCTGTCGCGCCAGTTTTCCTTGACCTTGACCCACGTTTGCAGAAACACCTTCGTTCCCATGAAGCGCTCGCAGTCCTCACGGGCGGCCGTACTGATCTTCTTCAGCATTTCACCGTTTTTCCCGATGAT
>USIH01000009.1 GCA_900554705.1 uncultured Eubacteriales bacterium | reverse complement strand
GCCGCAGCCGTTTGCACAGGTGCCGTCCTCGCCGAACGCATGACCCAGCGCCGGAATGGTCTCGGTCTTCGTCTCGCCGCAGCCCTCACCCGTACAGGTGTAGGTCTTGACACCGGCAGTGGTGCAGGTGGCAGGCGTAGTGACTTCGCCTTCATTCCAAGTGTGGGTATGATCTTCGGTTCTCTGATAGTTGTCGGCTGCATAGAAATCGAAGTAGTACGCATCACCGGCCGTCTTCATGCTATAGGTGGTAAAGCCGCTGTAGTATTCAAGATACTGTGCGGAGGTCCCGTAAACGGCGGCCTTATTCTTGAGCGTGTAGCCGGTCGCGGCTGCCTCGATTGTCCACATAGCCAGATCGGAGGAAGCATCCGCAAAGGTCAGAGAACTGCCGGTCAAGCCGGAGGTCAGGTACTTGCCCTCTTCGTTCTTGAAGTAGTAGTACTCGCCGTCCATGAAGACTTCCAGAACGGCAGCGCCGTCGGCAGTCAGCTTATCCTCGGCAACCGTTCCGCTAACAGCGGCAAGCTTGCTGCCGTTTGCAGTAGCGGTCATCGCCTTAGCATTCTTCGGGTTGTAAATGATGACCTTTTTGCCGTTCAGACCGGTAAGGTCGGCAACCTTGACATAGCTTACAACGACAGGCTTGGCTTCGCCGCAGACGGTGCACTTGCCGTCCTCACCGTAGTTATGTCCGGTCGCGGGGATCACGGCACAGCCGGAGAGGATCTTGCCGCAGTCGGCGCACTTCGTGCCGGCTTCGACGCCGTCTTTCGTGCAGGTCGCGGGAACTTCGGCAACATTCTCAACATTGGCATGCTCGCAAGCCGCAGTCTTGATGTAGATCTCGGGCAGCAGCATAGAGGCGTTTGTAGCCGTGGTATAGTTGAGGAAGCGGGTAGCGCCGTTGTTGTAGAGGATCCGGCCGAGGGTCGTATCCGTGCTGGCGATCGTAGCAGCGCCGGTCGCGGCATCGATCTCGATCGTCCAAGTGAGCGTACCGCCGTTGAGGGTCAGCGCCTTTGCAGCGGAGGTGCCGATGCCGCCCTCGCTGGTGGTCAGCGTCCAAGCGCCGGTCTCGCCGCCGAGGGTGATCTCAATGGCTTCGCTGGTTTCAAATGTACCGTCGGCGATCGTCACGTCGACTGCATTGAAGAAGGTCTTGCCCGCAAAAGAGGAAGCGGCCTTGCCCTTCGATGCAGAAGCAATCACGATCACGTCGCCCGCCTTGAGGGTGGAAACGTCGGTCACGAGCTTGTAGCCGGTCTTGGCCGGTTCTGCCTCGCCGCAGACGGAGCAGACGCCATTGACATAGGTATGCCCGGTCGCGGGAACCGTCTCGGTCTTGGTCTCGGTGCAGCCCTCGCGGGTGCAGGCAAAGGTCTTCACGCCACTTTCCGTGCAGGTAGCGGCCGTGGTGACCTCGCCATCGTTCCATGCATGGCCGAGCGCAGCAACCGTGGCACAGCCGGTGAGGATCGCGCCGCAGGCCGCGCACTTCGTACCGGCTTCGCTGCCCGCAGTGGTGCAGGTGGCCGCAACAGCCGCGACCTCGGTCACGTTGGTGTGCTCGCAGACGGGAGCGTCGGCGTCCAGCTTGTAGAGCGTCAACGCGCCGCCGGTGCTGGCGGCGTAGCACGCAAATCCAAAGGTACCATTGTTGCGGAGATTGGAGTTAACCTTCTTTGCTGCGTTTGCCTTGTTGACGAATTCGAAGGTGTCCGTGCCGGTCGCAGTCCAAAGCGCCATGTCGTTCGTACCGTCAGCAAGGAGCTGTGCCTTGTTCTTTGCGCCGGTACTTGCGGCATACATTTTGGTGCTTTCATTGTAGATCGTGTAATAGGTGCCGCTTGCGGCAATGTGCCAGACGAGACTCTCGTCTGGGTTGGCAATGGCATCCCCCGTCGCCGTCACATCGGCATAGGCCAGTCTGCCGGAGGAAACCGCCGCTTTCATTGCCTTTCCGTCGTAGACGATCAGATAATCGCCTTCCGCGATCGCGCCGTCCGTCTCAGTGGTATACTTTTTGAAGTTACCGCTGACGGAAACAGCACTCGCGGAAACCGTGATCCCGGCAAGCATGCCACAAATCATGGCAATCGCAAGGATCATGCTCAGAAACCGTTTTGTCATTTGCATTCGCTTCTCCTTTGTTATAATTTTTTGAGAGGATCGCGCGCGTTTTCAGGTCTGTGCGGAGCGAACCCGCGGTTCGCGTGAAAAAGCGCCGACGGAAACCGGCCGAAAACCACAAGGCGGAAGTTTTCGGGCAAAGCATACCATCGGGCTTGCTAAGGATGGGTATTGCTGCAAAATGCTGAAAACAATTATGAAAAGTCCGTCGCTGTACGGACAATTCAACAAAACAGGAAGGGACAACCTTTGCTTGAGTATAGCACAGTGCGAGGACGGATGCAAGGCGAGAAATGTCAAATTTTGTTGCCGTAAGCGCATACAGTAGTTTTTGACAAATTTCAAATCACATTTGGATAATGCAGTTCATCTGCCCCGCGCGTAAGATTCACTTGTCACGCTTCCGCAAGCAGCCGCAGCGTATCGGTCGCAGCGCGCAGCTGCACCAAGCGGATGGAATTTGGCATACGCTTTAGCTCCGCGATCGGCTCCATGTTTATGACGCCCGCAAAGCCGACCTCTCGCAGTGCAGCAAAGATCGGTTTCCATTCGATCGCGCCGTATCCGGGAAACAGATGGAGGTCTTCATAAACTGGGCGAATATTTCCGTAGTTGTCGTTGAGGTGCACCGTTTTCAGGTCGCTTCCGTATAGGCGGATCATGGCGGGGATGTCCTGCCCGCTGATGTTGGCGTGCCCTGTGTCAAGGCAGAGCGAAACGTGCGTGCTGCCGATGTCTAACAGCAGTGCGCGCATATCTTGCGCCGTCGTATAGGGATAAAGCGGGTCGCCCGAAAGCTGCGTATGATGGGAATCAAACGTGTTTTCAAGGTTCACCATAACATCAAACTGCTCTGCCATGGCGGCAAGCTCACAAAACCAGCGCACATTCCAGTCGTGGATGCGCTGCCGCAGCGGCTGGGTCGCGATCCTGCCGGTATGGCGGAGCGGGTGGAAAATGAGCTGGCGGCAGTCTAACATTCTGCACGCCTCAAACGTCCGGCGGTAGACATCAAGCGGCGACTCATAATGAAAATCGTCCGGTATGGACTGCGACCATGTGGCGTGCGCCTGCGTGACCGGAAGCGCGTAGCGCCGCGACAGCGCCGAGACTTCCCTCACCCACTGCCGCCAATCGTCTGCAAGAAGCGGTGCGTCCGGCTGACTGCTGTAGACGTTAAACGGAAAGTCAACGCTGTCAAAGCCCGCGTCATGGAAAAGGGAGAATGCGGTATCTAATTCTGTGTTGCGGCACACGCTCGCCATAGAGGAACTGATCTTCATTGTTTCATCCCGTTCGTATGTTTTTTGGAAACGCAGCTATACTATAGCAGTATACCATCCTTCACTCAGTTTGTCAATTTCTGGAGGAGACACGATGCCTTCGATCGTTTATAAAGTCAAACGCATTGTTACGCGAATTTCAGGCTATCGCATTTCCCTTTTTGCCGCCAATGCGTCGTTTTACATCATCCTGTCTATCTTCCCCGCGATCATGCTCATTTTGGGTCTGCTGCCCCACCTTGGTTTCTCGGAGGCTGATCTGATCGACGCCGTGAGCGGAGTTGTCCCGAGCGTGATCGAGCCGCTTCTCATTTACGTGATCCACGACCTGAAGGGCAGCTCCGGCGTCATATCCTTCTCGGCGCTGGTTGCCATCTGGTCTTCGTCACGCGGAGTTTACTGCATTCAGGTGGGGCTAAACGCCATTTGCGGCAGACGAGAGAGCAGAAGCTATTTGCGAATGCGCCTGACAAGCGTGATCTATATGGTATTTCTTCTTTTAGCACTGCTGCTGACACTCGCGCTGCACGTTTTCGGGCAGCAGCTCTATGCCTTCTGCATTCGGCAGTCCGTCCCGATTTTACTGTTTCTTGCACGCCTGCTGCAATTTCGCGGCTTTATTCTCTTGCTTCTTCTCTCTGTCCTGTTTACGGCGGTCCTTTGTGTTTTTCCAAACCGGCACATCGCGCTGCGGCGCGCCGTCCCCGGCGCCGTTGCAGCCGCATTGGGTTGGCTGATCTTCTCCGCGCTGTTTTCTTACTATATCCAGCGCTTCAGCCGTTACTCCGTCTTTTACGGGAGCCTGTCCATGATCGCAGTCGGAATGCTCTGGCTTTATGTATGTATTTCCATTTTATTTTACGGCGGTCTGCTGAACCTCTGCCTTGAGCGACGCAGGCAGTAAAAGGCCCCGCGCAGACGTATCTGTGCGAGGCTTTTTTCTTTAGCGTGCGACAAAAGACATACAGTCGGTGCAAAGCTTCACGGACGGGTTGGACTCGTGCGTGCCGACCTGAATCTGGTTCAGGGAGCAATAGTCCTCCTGACCGTTGTGGTTTTTGCACTGCGTGACCATGCATCTAATGGAACGGTTTGCATCACAATTGCAGCTCATTTTCGTGTCCTCCTTCCCTTTCGATCTCGGCTCTATTTTGTGCCGAAAACGGGATGCAATCCATGGAAAGATTTGACAATGCTGCAAAAAATGCCTATAATAAAGATGCCTTGCGTGGACGGAGTTCCGCGCTGTCGCAGCCACGGCACCGTTTCGTGGCATATCCTATACTATGCGTTGGAGGTTTTCAATGATAAAGGTCTCTCCCTCTATTCTCTCCGCAGATTTTGTAAACTTGGAGCGCGATATTCGCGCGCTTTCCTCTGCCGGTGCGGACTATGTGCATGTGGATGTCATGGACGGCATTTTTGTTCCGAATATTACGATCGGCATTCCGGTCGTCGCCGCGATCCGCCGCGTTACGGAGCTTCCGCTGGATGTGCACCTGATGATAGACCGTCCGCTGCGCTATGTTGACGATTTTTGCAAAGCAGGCAGTGATATTCTCACCATCCATGTAGAGGCAGACACGTCAGAGAACACACTGACCGCACTCAAGCGCATCCGCGAAAACGGCGTGCATCCGGCGCTGTGCGTCAAGCCGAAAACACCGGCAGAGGCGGTTCTCCCCTTCCTTCCCTATTGCGATCTGATTTTGGTCATGACGGTCGAGCCGGGCTTTGGCGGGCAGGCCTTTATGCAGGATATGATGCCGAAGCTGCGCACGATCCGCTCTTATATCGACGAGCAGAAGCCGGACTGTGAGCTGGAGGTGGACGGCGGCGTCAACGAGACGACCGCGCGGATCTGCCGTGAAAACGGCGCAAATGTATTAGTCGCCGGAAGCGCATATTTTAAGGCCGCCGATCCGGCAGGTTTTGTACGTTCCGTAAAAGAATAAACGTATCGCGCCGCCCGTCAGTGCAACGGGCGGCGCGGTTTTTATCGAGTTGCAGCAGTGGAAAGCTGCGCGGTGGCCGTGGCGACGGTTTGCTCACCGCTTTGCAGGGTGTAGGTTCCGTCCGCGACCAGATCAGGAGACGAGAAGACGAAATAGGCCGCGTCACAAAGCGCCGTCCCGCTGTAGACCACATTGCCGGAAGCATCGAGCACCGCGAAAGCCGTTCCCTTCGTAAGCCCGTTTCCCTGCATCTTGGGGTCATTCCCGCCGAAATTCTGGCCATCGGGGGGCGTCGGGCGATCCTGCCCGTCGCTCGGGCGGTCGGTCTTCTCCGGAGGTGTCATTGCCTCGCTCCCGTCCGGTTTTTCTGGCGGGGTCATCGCGCCGCCCTGCTGGCCGTCCGGCCTTTCCGGAGGCGTGCCGGTTCCGTTCTGGAAATCAGGAGGCGTCCCATTCCCATTTTGGAAGTCAGAAGGCTCTCCTGAGCCGTTCTGAAAATCGGGAGGCGTCTGCCCCATCATCCCGCCATTGCCGCCGAAGATCAAGTACGGCTGCGTTGCGCTGCAACGAATACCCATTCCCGCATTTCCACCGGCGGCGAAAACAAGGCCGCCCGTGATTGTGATCTCTCCGTCGGCATCCAGCGGCTGGTTGTCCGCACGATTTGCCGACCAGACAACGACCGTTCCGCCGGAAATGGTAAGCGTCCCGTTCGAGTCGATCCCATCGCCGTCGGTCGTATCCATCGTGAGCGTTCCGCCGGAGATGTCAAGCGTGAAGGCATAGCCGGAAAGGTCGGAATTTGCGGCATTGAGGCAATCGTCCTGTGCATGGATGGTAATGTCGCCGGATGCGACCTTCAGGTTTGCCGCCTCAAGGCCCTCATAGCAGTCCGTAACGGTGATCGTCGGCCCCTGCGTCCCGTCCGCGCCGACCGTGAGCGTAAGGTCGCTGTGGATGGCGTCGTCCGCCGCAAGGATCGTCAGCGTACCGCTTTCAATGGTCAGCGCGTTTTCCGCGTTGATCGCGTCGTTGACCTCCGCCGTAATGTCAAGGGTCAGATCACGGATGGTCAGGCTCGCATCGCCTTCCTCCTGCGTCGCAGCACCGGATTTTATACCGTTTTTTCCGTTTGCGATCAGGTTCAGCGTTCCTTCGCCGCAGAGCGTCACATTCGAGCCGTCTTTACACTTGATGACGGCGTTTTCCGCGTTCTCGTTTTCCGGATACTTGTCGTCATTGTTCTGTGCGGCATCGGAAAGCGTGTTCACGGTATCCGCTGCGACCTTGATCGTCACCTCGGAGGATTTTCCGCAGGTGATCGGCGCGGTATCCACGCTGCTCAGCGTCAGACCGTTCAGGATCAGGGTAACATCGCTTGTTCCCTTCTTGACCTTGACAGAGCCGTCCGCACAGTCGCCGGAAAGGGTATAAACACCGGCGCGCTCGATCGTCAGCTTCGTGCCGTCGATCTCGCAGCCTGCCGCACCGGAGGCTTCAATTCCGTCATCGGAGAAAACAAGACTGACCGACTCCTGCGATTGACCGCCCGTCGTTGTCACGCTCTCTGTAGCGCCACCTGTCGTGGCAGCCGGCTTTCCGCCGGTTTTCTTGCAAGCAGAAAGGCTCAACAGCATTGCGGCCACGCACAGAAAAGAAATCATCTTTTTCATAGCAAAAACCTCTTTTCTTGTTTGGATGGGCTTATTCTAACCCGTCCGCCTTAAATCAGCATTAAAGCACGACTGCCGTGTCCGTAGAAAAGAAATAGAGGATACGCTCCTTCACCGGCTGTGCAAAAACACGCGACAGCGCGCGGCTGTAGGCATCTAATTGTCCACGGTAGTAGGCTCCGCGCTGCGCCTCTTCTCCCGCCTGCACCCGATCGGTCTTAAAATCAAGGATCACCAAGCCGTCCGGTTCGATCAGGCAGCAGTCGGTCACGCCCTGCAGGAGGATTTTTTCGCCTTGCAGCGCACTTGCGTAGGTCGACCCATCCTCTAAGACAGAGAACTTAAACTCACGGACGCATTGCGGCGCGGAGAGGACTCTCTTGCCGAGCGCAGAGGTAAAGAAGCGAAGCAGCTTATCCGGTGCGACCGCCTCGACCTGCTCGGCTGTCAGGTACGCCTCGCTGCGCAAACGCTCCAGTTCGTGCGTGATCTCTTGCAGTGTGGTACAATTCTCATAACGCAGATACTGCATGGCAAGATGGATCGCCGTACCTCGCTGCGCCGCGTTCAGGGTTTTCTTTCCCCTGAAAAATTGCGGTTTCTTCGCTTGGAAGCGAAATTCCGCCACCGTCTGCGCCGAGACTTCCTCGTCGAGCATTCGCCCCTTCAGCTGCGTTGCGGTGAGCTTCGCGGGTGCATATGTCGCCTCCGTATGCGGGTAGTCATAGGGCAGGAACGGAAGTGAACGAGGTGCTTCCGTTTCCTTTTCGGTCTCCTGCTGCAACGGCAGGACATCCTGCGCCGAGCGGTAAGTGATCCGCCACGGTAGGTCGCGGACGCTTCTTGCCTCCGGATACCCACACACGGCAAACAATTCCCCCGCCTCGCTGCGCGCCAGCGCCGTCATAAGGATCCAGTCACCAGCACAGGAAACGCCCTCCGTTAGGTACGGCTCCGCCGGCACGGTCAGCTCGCGCGCAAATTCCGTCAGCCGTTTTTCCAGCTTGTCGCAGCAGACCATCACCAAACGGTACTGTGCGCGCGTCATGGCGACATAGAGCACACGCATCTCCTCCGATCTTCCCGACGCGCGGATCGCCTTTGAGATCGCTCTGCGCGCGATCGTCGGATAAGCGATGCATCGCTCCGGATCGTACACGTTGCAGCCAATGCCGAGCACAGGGTCACAGAGCACCTGCTCGTTTGCATCCGTCGTGTTAAAGGGCTTCATCAGGTCGGCGAGGATCACGACCGGAAACTCCAAGCCCTTTGATTTATGTATCGTCGTCAGGCGTACCGCTCCGGCACTCTTTCCAAGATCGGTAGAGATCCCCTTTGCGGAAAGCAGGTCAAGATAGCGCAGGAAGGCCGCAAGTCCATAGCGTTCGCCGTTTTCAAAGCTGTCGGCAAGGGCAAAAAAGCGATCAAGATTGCGGACTCTGCGCGCGCCGTCCGACATCGCGCCGTAGACCGCGCGCAGATGCAGCAGCCGCTCCGCCGCGGCAAGCAGCGCGCACAGATCGTTTGCGCAGTCCCGAAGCTGACCAAGCACGGAGAGGAAATCCTGTCCATGGCGTGTTTTTGGCAACGCCTCATAGAGGTTCCCGTCTCTTTTCGCACCGCGTGCGAGCGCAAGCTCGTCTGCCGAAAAGCAAAAGAGCGGCGAAAACAAGACCGTCAGCAGCGGAATATCCTGATGCGGATTATCCACAACGCGCAGCAGCGCGGTCAGCGCGATGATCTCGTCCGTGCGGAAGATGTTCTCGCTCCCGCACTCGCAGGCGATCCCGTGCCGCCGCAGCGCCTGAATATAGCACTCAGCCTTTCCGGAAAGCGCACGCAGGAGGATCACAATATCCTCCGGACGGACGGGACGCAGCTGCGAGCCATCCGGGATCAGCTCCCCGTCGCGCAGCATTTTTGCGATCCTGCGCGCCACGTATTCCGCCTCGATCTCCGCGCGCTTGATATTTCCCTCCGGCTGGAAGCCGTCCATCGAAAGGCAGTGCAGCTCCACGGCAGGCTGTGGCATCTCCGGCATCTCCCGCTTGGCGCGCAGCGCCTCCTTTGCACCGTAGTGTAAGCCGCCGACCCGCTCGCTCATCGTCATGGAAAACACGTCGTTTGCGGCCGCAAGCACCTCTCGATGGGAACGGAAATTATCGGAGAGCAGGATGCGGCGCGGCTGCCCCTGCTCCGCCTTGTCATAATCGCAAAACGTCTTGTATTTTTCCAGAAAAATCGTCGGGTCTGCCTGCCGGAAACGATAGATCGACTGCTTCACGTCACCGACAAAGAACAGGTTCGTCCCGTCGTCAGAGATGGCATGAAAGATCGCGTCCTGTGCCTCGTTCGTGTCCTGATACTCGTCTACCATGATCTCGCGGAAGCGTCCGGAGATCTGTGCGGCATAGCGGGTCGGCATCCCATTGCTTTGCAGCAGGAGGTGCAGCGTCTCGTGCTCCAAATCATTATAGTCCAAGGCGTGTCGCTGCCGTTTTGCTCTGTAAAACACCTCGGAAAAGCGCTCCGTCAGGCTTAGCAGTCCGTTTAGTGCATCGGCCGTCAGGCCTATGCCGCGCAGTGCTTCTTCCGACGTGGCGGAGAACTCCGCCGTTTTTTTCTTCATACGGGTTCGAATGCGGTCACGCAGCGCCGTGCAGCGCTCCTGAAGTTCGGCCTCCGGCGTATCCTTCACCGCCGTCAGCGTGCCAAAGGCGCAGGGGATCTCCCGCAGCTGCTGCCACGTCTCCACCGTCGCATAGCGCTGCAAAAGCGCACAATTCTTCTCAAAAACCGCCTCCGTCTTTTGCAGTGTTTGCGACAGGCGCAGCTCCTCCAGTGCCCGCTGCATCGCGCCGAGACACGCGGCGGAAAACGCGCGAAACTCCTCCAAGAGATACTTGCCCCAGATCGTTTCTCCCGCATCGGTCAGCGCGTCGATACACGTGCTCTCGCGCAGCTCGCAAAGGCGCTTTTTCGGATCGCGGCTGCATTGCAGATTCTCATAGATCTGGAGGATCAGGCTTTCAATTCTCTTGTCGTCTCTTCCGGCACCGAGCAAATTCAGTGCTTCCGCGATCTGCGGATTGTCGCTCTGATATGCCTCCTCAAGCGTTTGCGTCAAAGCGCGCTCCTTTAAGGTAAGCGCCTCCTGATCATCGCAAATTCGGAAATCAGCCGGAAGGCCAAGCTCATAAGCATAATCGCGCAGCAGGGACGCGCAGAACGCGTGAACCGTCGAGATCTGTGCAAGGTATACCCGATGCATCTGGCGCTGCAAGTGGCGGTCGTCCGGCCGCTCCGCGAGCGCCTCGCTCAGCCGCGCGATCAGCTTACCCCGAAGCTCCGACGCGGCGGGCTGCGTAAACGTGATGAGCAAAAAATCGTTGAGATCGCAGTGCTCCTGCTCCACGCGCGCTAAAACACGGTCGATCAAAACGCGGGTCTTTCCCGAGCCGGCGGCGGCAGAAACCAGAAGCGCGCCACCACGATCCTCCACGACCGCCTGCTGCTCCTTGGTCAGTATGATCTCACTCATTGCCTGTCGCCTCCTTGATCTTTTCCCAGAACGCCGTTCGATTTCCGATCTTCTCGATCGTCCGTTCCTTCTTTTCGCTGCGGCAAATGTCCCCATAGGGACACCAGCTGCAAGCATTGTGGTTAACGTCAAGATAGTAAGGATCCGGACGGATCGCACCACTGTAGAGCAGATCGCCCAACTGCGCGACAACGGAAAACACGTACTGCCGGAGAAGCGCAAACTCCTCCGTTGTGGCAAGATCACCCGTCTTCTCCCCGTCCTTGCCGACCTTGTACGGCATAACCAGCGGCGGCGTTTCCATCGCCTCAAGAACGCTGTCATTTTTAAGCAGCAGACCGCTCCGCTTTTGCGCCTTCATGCGTTCAGAATGCGCGGTATCCTCTTCCGGCGGCTCGCCAAGCGATATGCGCTCGATCCGCGCCGGAAAATACAGAACACCCGCCGGTGTCAGTTCCTTCCCGCCGCAGCGCTCCAGTGTGAACAGATATAAGAGCATCTGAAGCTGCAAGCCGTTGAAGATCGAAGTATAATCAAAGCTCTTTTTTCCCGTTTTATAGTCGACGACCCGCGCATAGAGGCGATCACCGTCCTGCCAGACATCCGCACGGTCGACCATACCTTCCAGCTTCGCCGTCATTCGCTCTCCGGCGATCCGCACCGCCGGAACGTCGCCGCCGTCCGCAAAACGCAGTTCAAACCACTGCGGCACAAAATCGGAGTGGGAAAGCTCACGGTGCAGCTCGGCGACCACCATACGCACCTCATGGAAGCTGCGCTGAAACAGATAGCGCGCGCGCTCCGACGTCCACAGATCCGCAAGCTCACTTTCCGAATAACGCTCCATTTCCTCCTGCGCAATGGCAAGCGTCTGCTGCACGGAGAGGGCATGAAAACCGCCGCCCGCCATCACGCGCTTTGCCGTCCGTTCCAAAACGGAGTGGACAAAGGTTCCGTATACAGAGGGATCGACCTGCGCGCGTTTTCTCTCGCGGGCACGCAAGCCGTAGTTCAAAAAGTAGGCAAGTCGGCAGGAGGCAAGCAGATCGATTTTTGACGACGAAAGGCGCAGTGTCTGCCCATAAAGCGCGGTCACGCTCTGCGCAGAGATATTTTCCATATGATGATAGTCTTTCGCCTGTCGGAGTGTTTGCAGTTGCGCCGCAAGCTCGGGTTCCGCCGGTGTAAGGTCGCCCGCAAGCAGATACGCGACATAGGCCTCGCGGGAGCGGCAGACCAGTTCCCGCTCACCTTCCGTGCGCAGCGCATTGGGGAAAAGGATCGCAGCGCGGTGATAAAGGTAAGCCTCCGTTCCGTTCACGGCGCAGAGATACAGACGCTCGTCGGGTGCACTCAGCACACTGTAGATCGCCGCAAGCTCCCGATCCAGCCGTCCCTCTGTCGTTGGCGCTACGCCGATCCCGATCGCCATTAAACTGGTTCGTTCGGCGTCGGTAAGCAACCCTGCTCCCGCTGTTGTTGACGGGAATAATCCCTCCTGCGCGCCGAGAAGGAAAACATAGGGCGTATCGCTCCGCCGCTGCGCCATCAGTCCGCCTGCCGTCACGCAGTCCAGCCGCGCCGGTATCGTTCCGACCGTGCAAACAGAAAGCGCTGCTTTCAAAATACGATAGAACTCCTCCGGCGTCCGCACGGTTGTGCCAAGAACGCCGTACATCTGCTCGAGCAAATCGCAGACCAGCGCGTAGAGCTGCACATATTCCTGCGCCTCTTGCAGGCGTCCGTCCTGCGCGCAGGCCTGCGCGAGCGCGCTCATTTTCTGCTCTAAGCCGATCTGTTCGGTAAACTCATAAAGCGCCGTGACCATCTGCCCCGTGTTCTCCGCGCTGCGCAGCTGTGCACGCAGGCGAAGAAGCGGGCCGATCGATCGGAGCCGATCTTCGTTGAGCGTCGCAAGACGCTGCGTGGCGTCCGTGCTATGCTCCAGCCCGTCCGGATGCATCTGCCACTGCTTTGAGAAGAGATTACCGTCGATATTCCAAAGGAAAATGTAGTCTTCCAGCCGGTCACATGCTTCCCGCGTGAGCGGGAGAAAACCGGATTTCAGGTAGGCAAGCACACTCTCCTGCTCCATCTCTTCGCTCGCTGCCTGCAAGGCAGACAGGAGCATCCGCACAGCGCCGTGGCGCAGAACGCCCTGATCGCCGGATATGTACAGCGGGATCTGCGCCTTGTCAAACACGCGCTGAAGCGCCGGAAGCAATCGTTCCGGCGCGGTGCAGGCCACGGAAATGTCGCGCCAGCGCGCGCCTCCCGCGATCAGACGCAGTATCTCACCGGCCACGCTGCGGCACATCTGCGTCTCACTTTCCTCGTTGAGCAGCACGACCTGTTCCTGCTTTTCCTCGAAGGGCTGCGGGCTGCCCGCAAAGAGATGCGTGCGCAAAAAAGGAAGTGCCGTGGTCTCTTCCGGATGCAGCGCGGTGTGTGCCTCTGCTCGAGTGCCGGACTGCCGCGCCAGCGACAGTAGCTGCCGCGCCGTCTCGCGTGCCGCCGCAAACGGCTGCATCCCGCCTTGCAGAGCGTCGCACTGTAAATTGACATGAACCTCCGCTCCGCGTTCGAGGAAAACGGAGAGAATCGCACGCTCGATACCGTTCAGATCCGTAAAGCCGTCCAAAAAGAGCGTCTTGTCGTCGGCGTAGTCGCAGTCGCGCAGCGTATCGAGCAGACGCGTCAGTCTGCTGTCCGGACACTGCCCGCAGTTGGAGCAGGCAGCGTCGTAGCTTTCCATCAGAATGGACAATTCTTCAATTTTCTGCCCCAGCACGCCCTCTAAGCTGCGTGAAGCATCGCGAAGCTGCGCAGGCGTCACACAAAAACTGCGCAGCTCCTCCAGCGCGGAGAGAATCTCCAGAAGAAACTCCGGTTTTGTGCTCCCGAGTGCATAGATCTTCAGGCGCGAGCGCACCTGTTCCACCGCAAGTGACATCAGCAGCAGCTTGCCTGCCGGATCCGTCCACGCCTGTGCAGCACCTCCGTGGAGCGAAAAGACCCGATTGGCAAGGCGCGAAAAGCTCAGGACCTCCGCATACAGCCCGATCCGGTCTCCGCCGCACTGGCAGAGCTGCCGCTCCGCCATATGCGAAAACTGCTCCGGCACCAGCAGGATCATTTGCTTGCGCTCCTGCGCCGCGCGGGCACATAGCTCGTCGAGCAATCGTCTTGTATTGCGTTTTCTGTCCGCGTCCAACCACAAATGAAGCATTCTCCCTCACCTCTTTTCTATCATAGCACATTTTGCGGTCTTTTCCAATAGGTTCAGGAAAACCAGCTCGCTACCGTTTCGAGCAATTCCAGTGTACGGAAACGAAAACGATATTTCCGCTTCCCGCCCGTAACGACCTCCGTCTCCTGCGCGCTGAAGCCGCCGCTCTGCGCGGCCTCTTCAAATTCCTCAGTGGAGGCGGCGGTGCAGAGCGACGGAAACACGACGCACCACCAGTTTTTCCCCTCCGCCGCTCCGATCCGAACGCGCAGGGAGGGATACACGCCCGCCGGAAGCGTGAAGGTATCGTACACGCGCGTTTCAAACGCTTCATCGCACAGACTGACCGTCACACGCGCATCGCTTCCCTCTTTGGAAAGCACCGTGCAGGCCGCCGTGGAGATCTCGTCAATGTGCGCGGCGATCTGCTCCCGAGCGCTGCGCACGTCACCGCACTGTGCCGTAAGCTCTGCGACGGAACGCAGCACAGCGTCACGCACGTGCAGCTTTTGCTGCTGATCCGCCGCGCTGTCAGAGTTTGCAACCACGTGGAGGCGGATGGTCTTGGAGGCAATGTCGCGCTGCATCAGGAGACTGTCGGCCGCATATAAAAACGAAGCCATGAGCGCAACGCAGAGGATCCAAGCAAAAATGCGAATTTTCATAAAAACACCGTCCATATGTAGGATTTTCCTACAGTATGGACGGTGTTTTCAAAACTTATACACTTTTTGCAATGAACACGTTCGGATAGTTCTCTTTGAGCATCGTGCAGGCAACGGCTGCGTACTCAAAGGAGTCAAATATGCCGAAGATCGCGCTGCCGCTTCCGGTCATCTGCGTGCCATATGCGCCGTAGGTCATCAGAATGGACTTAATATAGTTCATCTCCGGCAGCGTGACCGCCTGCTCAAAAACATTGCAAAGCTCCTTGCCGATCGCGGCAAGGTCGCCGCGTTGCAGAGCAGCGCGCATTTTCGTCTGATCCGGCCGCCTTGCGATCGTGATTTCATCTAACTTCTGAAAGAGTGTCGGCGTTGCAAAGGAGATTTCCGGCTTGCAGATGACGAAAAACATCTCCGGCGTTTCACGCAGCGGCGTCAGGCGTTCGCCTCTTCCCTCGCAGAGCGCCGTCCCGCAGAGCACACAGAACGGGACATCCGAGCCGATCTGCGCGCCAAGCTCGCTCAGCGCAAGCACAGAAAACGGCTCGCCGCTCCAGCGGTTGAGCGCCCGCAGCACCGCAGCCGCGTCCGCACTCCCGCCCGCCATACCGGCCTGCATCGGGATCCGTTTTGTAATGTGGATTGAAACGCCGTCGGGCGCAGTGCCGAGCGCGCTGAAATACGTTTCCGCCGCTCGCCACGCAAGGTTCGAGGCATTGCACGGCACGTCCGGATCGTCGCAGTCTATGCTCCACGGCGCGTGCGTATCCAAGTCGATCCGAATATCGTCGCGCACGGAGACGGTCTGCATAATGCCGGAAATATCGTGATAGCCGTCCTCACGCTTTGCAAGCACGTCGAGCGTCAAGTTGAGTTTTGCAAACGCGCCTTCCGTCAAGGTGATCATTTGATCTTTCTGCCCTCAAGATAGTATCTCTTTTCGCGGCTGTGTCCCATGGAGAAGGTCTTTCTGGGCAGGATGCCGTCTGCAATCACACCGCGGAAGAGCTGGCTCTTCTCCATCGCGGGCAGCAGGAAGCCAATGGCATTGTCCTGCTGCGCAAGCGCAATCAGCGCATCGTCGTCATGGATATAGTCGATCTCACCGGCATGATCCTTCAGGTATCCGTCTAAGAAGCCCTGAAGCACGCCGACGGCAAGCTGGCTCTTGGACTTATCCAGCAGAACCGTGCCGCTTTCTTTGCCGATGTACCACTTTACTTCAAATCCGTCCTCGGCACAAGCCTCCGCTTTGAGCGCGGCAAGCAGCGTGTGCGGATCGCACTTGGTAATGACGCGGTGGATCGGCTCAAAGACCTGCGCCTCGTCGTGGATATTCTCCAGTTCAACGAGCGCAAAGCGCGCCGGATGCTGCGAAAGATCAACGCCAGGGTTCTGCGCCTTCAGTTCTTCGTAGCAGGATTTTGCCGTTGCAAGCGAATGGTTTCCGTCGCCGACGGCAAACACCATGGGGACGCCGTCGAGGTCTTCATACTTCTTGCCGACATTTGCGGTATACTCGGTCAGACGGTCATTGAACGCAGCCGCCTCGTCGCCGTCGACGAGCCAACCGGCAATACGGTTTCCGCCTTCCATGAGCTCAAAGTCATAGAGCTTGTTCAGCTGATCCTTCTTCGCGGCGATCGGTTCGATGAGCTGCTTGTCGTGGTCGTCACACAGCATCAGGATATGCGGCAGCTCGATGGGCGCGTCGCGGCGCACACGCATACGCGGCGGGATACGCTCGACCACGGTGCGCTCCGTTGCGCGGATGGCGGAAGTCGAACCGGTGGAATAATCATAGGCGTCGAGGTCGACCATGCCGATCAGTCCCTTGCGCACGGAACCGTTTTCCAAGGTGCGCTCCACATAAACAAACGCGTTTTTCAGGGTGCGAAACACTTCGTTCTTCAGATACTCCGCCATGGTGGAGTTGATGAGCGCAGTGTGCGCCGCTTCCTGCTCCGTGCCAAGCTCGGCCTCGGGAAGGATCAGGTTGATGGTAGAGGGTGCTCCCTCCGCATTTTTACGTACACGTTCCCAATAAGCCGGGTCGGAGGTAAACTGGTCGCAGGCGATCACTGCCCACTTGCTCATGTCGTCGACCTGCGGGAAGAGAATATCAGCGGGTAAAAAAGCGTTCATGATGTATCACCTTTCAAATCAAAAATTTTTTCAGGTTTCCTAAACATTTTTATTATATCCGATGCAGCCGCTTTTGTACAGACCTTTTTTCTGACGTTCCCGACAAAAAATCGCAGTGATTTTCTTACAATATGACGGAGAAATGTCAGCTCGCCCTGTTTTTTCACGGTATAGGTTTATTTCATAAGGTTATACTATGAGCAGCAAAAAGGAGGTAGCATCATGGATACTTTTGCTTTGATCCTCAGCATCGTCGGCTCGCTGAACTGGGGTCTTGTCGGTATTTTCCGTTTTGACCTGGTCGCGTGGCTCTTTGGCGGACAGACGGCGACCGTCAGCCGCATCGTCTATACGATCGTCGGCCTTGCCGGTCTTTGGTGCATTTCGCTGCTGTTCAGAAAGCGCGCGCTTGCCACGGAGGAATAAAAACGGGCTGCCTCAAATGCGTTTATGCAGATGAGGCAGCCGTTTTTTAATCAGTTGATCCCGACAAGGCGGTTGAGCCAAGCGATATAGGAGTCGGAGTTAAAAGCCATCGGATAATTCAGCACGATGCAGTCATCCACATTGTGCTGCTTGCAAAACGCTGTCAGATCCAGCGACGGCTTCCCGTCTCGGTTAAACTCTCGCGGGTCGATCACGTAGATCTGGCTGTAGTGGCTCGTGAGCCACGGAGCAAAGGCATTGCCGTAGGACTCCTTGAGCAGGACGCAGACGGGGCCGTCCACGTTTGTCGTAATGCTCGTGACGGGATGGTCGCCGCCGAGGAAGGTCAGGTACTTATTCGTAACGCTGTCGTCCAGATGGCTGATCGTACCGATGACGTACTTCTCCGTCATGGTGGCATCCGGATAGAAGTAAGTGTCGATCTCCACATAGGGACGATAGTAGTAGACCGTATCGGGATCATTCTTCAGCGCGCTGCTGGCGGGATAATCCGCGAGCACGTTATAAAGCGAGCCGAGGAAATTGGTGTACTCACCCGTTTTGGTAAACTTTTCAAGCGGCTGCACTTCAAATCCGGCAGCTTGGCAGAACGCGGTATAGGCATAGTAGGCGCCAAGCTGCGTCCAGTGGTGGTCGGTGCGGAAGTAAATATACTCGTCCGTGTGACGGATCAGGCGGTCATACGCATCGACCTGCTTTACATTGGCGTCGAGCTTGCTGTAAATAAAGTCGATCATATCCTTTTGCGAGGTCTGACCGGTATGATACTCAGAGGTCGTGTAAAACTCGGCCGCATTCGGCACGTCAATAGCAAACGTGCGCACGCCGCTGCCCAGCGCCTTAGAGATATTGTTGATCGCGCCGGCATAATCCTCCAGCGAGTCATAGTCCGCGTAAGGCACCTCAATGGCGCGGTTGCCAACGATCAGCGCGACGCCGAGGTTCTGCACCTGTTCATCCGGCTCCTTGATATGCGGCTGCTCCTCGGTGCTCGGTTCCGTGTTCGGCTCCGTGGGGTCGCTGCTCGGATCGGTGGTCGCGGTAGGATCCTGCGGTACTTGCGAGGAGGGTGTTTGCAGCGCTTCGCCGCCGTTTGCGACGTTCGGATTATAGGAGATCACGATCTGCGGATCCTTCTTGCCGTTCAGACCCGTGAAGGTATAAAACCCGTTCAGACTGCGGTTGACATTCAGGAGCTTTTCGCGACTGGGAAACGCATCGGCATAATACGAATCGTAATCAGAGGCATATTTACCGCTCAGAAGCGTAGAGAACGTCAGTTTCGGCCGCTGCGCAAGGCGGCGTTTTTCCCGTTCGGAATAGAGCGCATCCTTGTCAAACAGTGAGATCATCCCAATAAGCAGCACCGCGGTCAGCAGGATACCGGATAATAGGGCATAGATTTTTTTCATGAAACTTTCCTCCGTTCAGAACGAGGCGTAAATGGACGGTGCACTGGTCGTGCCGACCAGACTTGCCGTGCAGAAATACAGCAGCAGCGCGGCAAAGCAGAAGATGCCGACGGCGTAGATCACATTTTTCACCGAGACGGTCTTCGCGTTCAGCCCGACGGCAAATTTGCTGCGCCAAAGGTTTGCGATCATGCGCGGCACGCAGGAGGAACCAAGCACGCACAGCAGCAAGAGCGGCAGACTGTTTCTCAGCTTAACGCTCACGATGTCGCTCATGAACTTGCCCTTGCCGAACATCCGCGCAAAGCTGTCACCGATCTGCGCAAGGCTCGCGCCATCGTGGTAGAAGATGACCCAGCCCATCAGGACAAAGGACATCGTCCCGAGCAGGCGCAGCACATAGGGCAGATGCTCGAGCTTCGGCAAGAGCTGTTTCTCAACGGACAGCAGCACGAAGAAGTAAATGCCCCACAGAACATAGTTCCAGCTCGCGCCGTGCCAAAGTCCCGTCAGCGCCCAGACGATCAGAAGGTTCAGGATCTGACGCGCCTTTCCGCGGCGGTTGCCGCCCAGCGGGATATAGACATAGTCGCGGAAGAAGCTGCCGAGCGTCATGTGCCACCGCCGCCAGAACTCGGTAATGGACGAGGACATATACGGGCGGTCGAAATTCTCCGGATAGCGGAAACCGAAGATCTTTCCGAGGCCGATCGCCATGTCGCTGTAGCCGGAAAATTCGAAATAGATGCGGAACATGAACATGAGCGCCGTCAGCCAGAGCGCCGCGCCGACCTTTTGTCCCGCAAGCTCACTGATGACCTTACCGCAGTAGTCCGCGATCAGGACTTTTTTGGAAAGGCCGACCAAGAAACGCACCGCGCCGTCAAATACCGCCTTGGAGTTCATGCGGCGCTGCCGAAGCTGCGCGGCGACCTCTTGATAGCGCACGATCGGCCCCATGACCATTTTAGGGAACATTGCAATATAAAGCAGGAGCGAAGAAAATGTTCTGGCCGGCCGCGCCGTGCGGCGGTAGATGTCCACGTGATAGGAGATCATCTGGAACGTATAGAACGAAATGCCAAGCGGCTGCGCGAGCTTCAAAACGCCGTTTCCGTCGCTGCCGTGGAGGCCAAATGTCCCAAGCAGGAAATTCGTGTACTTAAAGAAGCACAGGAAGACCAGATTGAACGCAATCGCGATCCAGAGAGAGTTGCGGTGCTTGGGCGAAACGTAAAAGCCCAGCACGTAGTTCCCCATTGCCGTAAACAAAAGCAGGAGAAGATAGGCCGGTTTTCCAAAGGAGTAGAAAATCAGGCTTGCCGCGATCAGGACGCGATTTTTCCAGCGCAGCCCGGGCACAAGGAAATAGACCGCCAGCGTCAGCGGTAAAAAGATGTAAAGAAAAAAGAGATTTGAAAATTCCAAGGCAGTCCTTCCTTTCCGGATCTCATAGGTGCAAGGGAGTCGCCGCGTTTCCGCGCCGAAATGACACCGAGTACACTCTATCAGTTTTTTTAGTGAATTTCAACCGGCAATTTACATAATGCAAAAATTATTTCAGCGCCGACGCGCGAGCATTGTCGACCTTTTTGTTTTTCCATCGTAAGTAACGCGCGCCGACAGAAAAACGAGCGCCGCCAAATTGGGAAGCGCCATCAGCGCGTTTAAGATGTCCGCGCTCTCCCACGCGGCGCGCACGGAAATATACGGCCCCACAGCAACCATGGCAAGGTAGAGCATGCGATAGGCGCGCTGTCCCCGCCCGTCCGTCAGATAGCGCAGGCAGGCCTCCGCGTAGACGTTCCAGCCGATGATCGTGGAAAAAGCAAAAAAGATCAGGCACAGCATTAACAGGAAAGAGCTGAGACTCTCCGGAAACGGCAGTGCCGCGCGCCAAGCCGCGTCTGTGATCGCGCCGCCCTCCAGCGGCAGCCGCCAAGCATCGGTCACGACAAGGCACAGGCCGGTGATCGAGCAGATGACGATCGTGTCGATGAACGTTCCGGTCATGCTGACCAGACCCTGCCGCTGCGGGTCGTCGTCCGACGAAAGCGCTGCGGCGATCGGTGTCGTCCCAAGTCCCGCCTCATTTGTAAAGACGCCGCGTCCGATCCCCATACGCATGACCGCCTTCACGCCGATGCCGCACCCCGCGCCAAGCACCGCTCTGGGACAGAATGCGCCGCGAAGGATCGTGCCGAACGCTGCCGGTATCTTCGCGCCGAAACGCAGCAGAATGGTAAAGGATAGGCCAAGATACAGCGCGCTCATCAGCGGCACGATCAGCTCGCACGCACCGGCGATCCGTTTCACACCGCCGAGCAGCACCACGGACGCAGTCACCGTCACGATCAGGCCGCCCAGAACCGTTGCCGTTCCGATCGCTCTGCCGTGGATGGAAAACAGCGCCGGCGAGGAGAAAAAGCCCTCCAGCGCGCTTGTGATACTGTTGACCTGTGTGAGCGTGCCAACGCCGAGAAGCCCCGCCGCCGCGCCCATCAGCGCAAAAGCAACGGCTAAGGGCTTGCCGAAACGCAGATGCTCGATGTAATAAAACGGGCCGCCGAAGTGCTCGCCGTTTCTGCGCGCCTTTACGGCAAGATACGCCTCTGCATACTGCGTCGCCATGCCGAAAAACGCCGCGACCATCATCCAGAAAAGTGCCCCGGGGCCTCCCGCGCAGACCGCCGTCGCCACGCCGACGATATTGCCGGTTCCGATCGTCGCCGCCAGTGACGTGCACAGCGCGCCGTAGGGAGAGACTCCCCCGCTCTGATCGCGCCGGAAAATGCTGCGCAGTGCCTCCGGCAGCCGCCGCACCTGCAAAAAGCGCAGGCGCACGGAGTACAGCAGTCCGACACCGAGAAATGCGGTGATCGTCGGAATGCCCCAAACCAAATCACTCCAGTCGGATAAATGCACAATGATCTCCACCCTTGTAAAAAAACTTTGAATTTTTTCACTTTCGTGCGGCTCTTGCTTGAATTATCCGATGTGCTCCGCTAAAATGTGCTTATTATTTCTATGTGAAAGGCCATGGGTTTCATGCTGGAATTAAAAAACATTACCAAGGACTACCGCGTCGGAGATACTTCCGTCCGCGCCCTGCGCGGGATCAGCCTACAGTTCCGAAAAAATGAATTTGTCTCCATTCTCGGCCCATCCGGCTGCGGCAAAACGACACTGCTGAATATCATCGGCGGTCTGGATCGCTACACGAGCGGCGACCTTGTCATCGACGGTGTTTCGACCGGCGAATACCGTGACCGCGACTGGGACAGCTACCGCAATCACTCCGTCGGCTTCGTATTTCAGAGTTACAATCTGATCGCGCACCAGAGCGTGCTTGCAAATGTCGAGCTTGCGCTCACGCTCTCCGGCATCTCCCGCAAGGAGCGCCGCGCACGAGCGGTGGAGGTGCTGACGAAGGTCGGCCTCGGAGATCAGCTTGACAAGCGGCCGAACCAGATGTCCGGCGGACAGATGCAGCGCGTTGCCATCGCGCGCGCACTCATCAACAACCCCTCCATTCTTCTCGCGGACGAGCCGACCGGTGCGCTGGACTCCGAGACGAGCGTGCAGGTCATGGAGCTTTTGAAAGAGGTCGCAAAGGATCGTCTTGTGATCATGGTCACGCACAATCCCGAGCTTGCCGCGAAATACTCCACGCGTATCATCCGTCTGCTCGACGGAAGGGTGCTGGACGATACCATGCCTTATCAGGAAACGGTCAAGGCGGCGGACACACGCGGAAAGGCGAAAAAGCCCTCCATGTCCTTCTGGACGGCGCTCAGCCTGAGCTTTCATAACCTCATGACGAAGAAGACGCGCACGATCCTTATCGCCTTTGCCGGTTCCATCGGCATTATCGGCATCGCGCTGATCCTCTCCATGTCAAACGGTGTGCAAAACCTGATCGACAGAATGGAGCGCGAAACGCTCTCCTCCTATCCCCTGATGATCGAGCGCCAGACCGTGGACTGGACACCGATGCTCACGGGCAGCAGCACAGCGGATGACGACACGCCGCGCGACGACGCTCATGTCTACTCGACCAGTCCCATGACGGGGATCATCGACTCCATGATCAAAGGCTCCAAGGTCAACGACCTTGGGGCGTTCAAGGAATATTTGGAGTCCGGAAAAAGCGGCATTGACCCGCTGGTCAGCGACATTCAGTATCTCTACTCCACGCCGATGAATATCTATCATCAGTCGCCGGACGGCAGCTACCGCCAAGTCAATCCCAATCAGCTTTTCTCGCAGCTCGGGATGCAAACGGCATCCACCGGCACCAGTAGTTTCATCAGCTACGATGTCTGGACGCGTATCTCCGGCAACGAAGCGCTGCTCAAATCGCAGTATGATGTTGTTGCCGGTCGCCTGCCGGAGCGCTACGACGAGGTCGTGCTCTTCGTCGACGAGGAAAACCGCGTTTCCGATTTTACGCTCTATTCTCTCGGCCTGCTCGACGTCTCCGAGCTGCAAAATGCGCTGCGCGCGGCGGCAAACGGGAAGGATGTCTCGCTGGACACGACGACGCATATCTATGATTTCGACGAAATTCTCGGCATTGAGTTCCGTCTTCTGAAAAATACCGACTATTTTTCCGAGGAAAACGGCGTCTGGGTCGACCGCTCACAGGACAGCGCATACCTTGCGACCGTTCTGAACGACGCGGAGCCGATCCGCGTGGTCGGCATTCTCCGTCCTTCGGAAAATGCCTCCACCGGCGCGGTCTACGGCACGATCGGCTATCGTGCAGATCTTGTGACGCACCTGATCGAAGAGATCAATCAGTCGCAGATCGTTCGGGAGCAGCTTGCTTCGCCGGAGACCGACGTCTTTACGGGAATGCCCTTTGAACAGGCAGCCGAGCCGACCATGCAGGCGCTGGAAGCGTATCTTGCGACGCTTGAGCCGCAGGAGCAGGAGCAGTACCGCAGCTATATCGAACAGCTGCGTGCAGCGGGTCAGAGCGACGACGCGGTCGCGGCGCAGCTCCTTGGCGGAGCAGCGGGCACCGATCAGGCCTCGCTGGAATCCAATTTGGAACGCATGGGTGCCTCGGATGAGGCAGAGCCGGAGGCGATCTACCTCTACCCGATCGACTTTGAGGCAAAGGACGCCATCGCATCGCGCATCGCGGCCTACAATGAGACGCTTCCGGAGGACGAGCGTCTGACCTATACGGATTATATCGGTCAGATGATCTCTTCGATCACCACGATCATCAACGCTGTGAGCTATGTGCTCATCGCCTTCGTTTCGGTCTCGCTGATCGTCTCGTCGATCATGATCGGCATCATCACCTATATCTCCGTTCTGGAGCGCACCAGAGAGATCGGCATTCTTCGCTCCATCGGCGCTTCCAAGCGCGATATTTCCCGCGTCTTTAACGCGGAAACGCTGACGATCGGTCTCGGTGCCGGTTTATTCGGCATTGGACTGACGCTGCTGCTGATCCTGCCGATCAATTCCATCATCCGGCACCTGACCGGTCTTAGCGGCGTCGCGCAGCTTCCCATCGCGGGCGGTGTGATCCTGATCGGCATCAGTATGCTGCTGACCTTTATCGCCGGCCTGATCCCCTCCCGAATCGCCTCGAAAAAGGATCCCGTCGTCGCGCTGCGCACGGAGTGAGCCTGAAACGCCCCAATATTTAAGAGCAGCCGGCGGACACTTGTCCGTCGGCTGCTCCTCTTATTCCTCTCGTTCGTGGTGATAGATCGCTTTCTCCAGCGCAAAAATGCGCGGGCTGAACGCACCGGTCGGCACGTTCTCAAATGTCTCACGGTAGATCTCCATGCGGCTGTCGATCTTGTCAATGAAGGACAGAAGCTCACTTTCGGCACACTGCGGGACGACCGCCGCGCCGAACTCCGGCTCGCCGTGGTGGGAAAGGATCATGTGCTGGAGCAGGATCGACTTGTCCTCGTCGGCACCGATCTGCTTTGCCGCCTCGGCGACCTGCTGCGCGCCCATGACCAGATGACCAAGCAGCTTGCCGCGCACGGAATACTCCGTCACGAGGCCAAGCTCGGAGAAGAGGAACTCCTCCGCTTTCGCAAAATCGTGCAGGAGCGTGCCTGCCAGCAGCAGGCTGCGGTCGACCGTGTCGGCATAGACCTGCGCCAGATGATCCGCAGTGCGGAGCATATTTGCCGTGTGCATCAGCAAGCCGTTGAGGAAGCTGTGGTGCACGCTTTTCGCGGCGGGGATCTCGGAAAAACGCTCACCGCTGCGGCGAAGCATTTCCTCGCAAATGCGACGATAGTCATCGTCCTTGATTCCGGCAACCACCGCCGTGATCTCCTGCATCATCGCCGGAACGTCGATCGGCGCGGTCGGCACCAGCTCGGAAAGCGAGTAGTGATCCGCCGCCTGCGCCAGACGGATGCGTTCGACCGTTACCTGCGGATTTCCGCGAAATTCGGAGACGGTACCACGGATCTTGATCACTTTTCCCTCGTCGGCAGGCGTTACCGGTCCGTTGTAGTCCCAGATCTTTGCCTCCACCGTCCCCGTGACGTCGGAGAGGACGGCTGCTAAGAAGGGCCTTCCGTTGCTCGCCGTTTTGCTCTGTGCGGTGCGCAGGATATAGAATCCCTCGACGCTGTCCCCCACCCTGAGCTCCGAAATTCTCAAATCGTATTCCATTCTCTGCCTCCTATGCGCTGTCTTTTCCTCATGATAGCGGATGATCTGCGAAATGTCAAACGGAACCGTTTGAAAAATTTGGCGTCAAAAGGGAAAAGGGAGGGATCGTTATGCAGCTTCTTCGCAGGCTTGTGGCCGTTTTCCTGCTCGCGGCTCTTTTGACCGGTTCCGTTTTTGCCGGAACGGCCGCCGTCGTTTCCCCGCCCGCCACACAGGGCGACGGGCTGCGCGTGGTCTACCACGAAGCGGAGATCGACATGGTGCAGTCCACCGTTACCTGCGCGACACTTTACTATAACGCAGGAAGCACGCCGCTGACCGCACAAACGGCGCTGCCGACAGGCGAGCTTGCCCCGTCGCAATCGGAGATTACCGCACAGCTCGACGGATCGGACGTGCCGCTCACCGACGGCGTGCTGACGCACACCGTCCCCGCAGAGGGCTACCAGACCGTCCGCTTCTCCTACCACACCGCAGAGGCCTTAAGCGGCGCAAGGCTTCTGAGCTATGATTTTTCGGCGCTCGACCATGGGACAAACATTGGGAAGCTCTCCGTCACCGTTCATTTTGACGAGCGCGACATCCCGCTGATCCAGTCCGTCTTTCCCCCGAATTACACCTATCATGACAGCAGCATCAACGTCACGCTCTATGATTTTGCGGTCACTTCCCTGCTGCACCGTGTGCTGCTTGAGCGCGAAACGCTGCGTGACCTGCGTTACGGGCGCGAGTATGAGCCGACCAAATATCAGGCGCCGCTCCTCGCAAACTACGAGACGTGGTATCGCGACGGCTTACCGTTTGACGAAATGGCGCTTGTGAGCACAAATGTCTCCGACCTGTTTTTGCAGGCCTGCGGCCTTGCGGTCGGTGCCGAAGAATATGAACTGGATCGGTATTATACAAGCATTGACTTCTACGGCTGGGACAACAGCCGCGCCGCCCTGTTTGGCCGGATGTTCCAGTATCTTGTCCTTCGCACGCGACTGCGGCTCGGTCTGAGCGCAAAGCTCGATTGCTTCACCATGAACGATTGCAGCCTTTTGCAGGACTACTGCGACGAGCAAGCCGGAACTGCGGAGGAAAAGCAGATCTATGTAGTGGAGTTTGCCTCCAATCCGTCTTTACAGGGGCAGCCGCTCTATGTCGGCCGCACCGAGGAATATGGAGGCGAAACAAGGTGGGAAAAGATATCGGAGCTTCAGATCCTCCAAACGGACATCACGGGAAATCACAAAGACCTTTCCCGACGGTACAGCTTGGTCAAGCTCATGCCGGAGCAGGCCGATGATCCGGAGGCGCTCGCGGCGCTTGCAAACGCGCTTAATGCGTCGCTCTATGTGCGTCAGATGCTCTATGACAATCGGGACGGCTCCTTGCCGAAGAAGCACACAGAATGGGGCGATTATTACCCCAAAAGCCCCATCGGTTACTGCGGCGAAGAGAACCGGCCGCTCGCGCAGGTTTACTGGCAAGGCCCCTATACGTCAGATGACGACCCGCCGGAATTTCTGGTCGACTTCACCGGCGACCCCGTTCTGTCGCGGCTGAATATGCCCGCGTTCGTCCAATACCGCGGCATCGTCGAAGCGGACGGCCACGTAGTTTTCATGGAGGACGGGCACTATCAGTCCTACTACCGCAGTCTTTCCTCGCTTGATGCACTGCAAGCGACCGAGCGCGGACGCACACTCTTTGCGCAGACGCAATCGGCGCGCCGCAGCGCCGCAGAGCGCGTGAACACGGAGATTCGCGAACACTTTGAAAAAGTCCCGACAAAACCGGAGGAACCGGCAACGCAGCCCTCTTCCGTCCTCACACCCGTCGTCGAAGAAAAGAAGACTGCACCGACGCCGACCCTGCTCTATATCTCGCTGATCGCGGGGCTGTCGGCGCTGGTGCTGGCAATCATCATCTTCATCAAAACAAGGAGGAAACCGTCATGACCCGTAAACTCATCGCGATCCTGCTGCTCCTGTGCCTTCTGGTCGGATGTCAAAGCAAGCAAAAGCAGGAAGAAAGCGCAAGCACCGCAGGCAGCACACGACCCGCAAGCACCACGGATACCGTCCCTGCCACGCAAGCCCCTCCCGCCTCGACGCAAGGAACGCAGGAGCCATCCACGCTGAAGTGGACAAAGGAAACCTATCCGAAAATCGACTGCGCAACGGGTATGTACCCGATGACGATGGAGATCGCCAAGTCGCTTCTGGGTCTGACCGACGAAGAGGCGGAGGCGTTCTGCCCGTGCAGCACAACGTCGAAGGCGTATGACAACCTGATCGCCAAAACCTGTGACCTCATCTTCGTTTCCGAACCGTCCGACGACATTCTCACACGCGCAAAGGAAGCGGGTGTGGAATTTGAAATGGTCGGCATTGGCTGGGATGGCTTTGTGTTCCTGCTCAACAAGCAAAATCCGGTAAATGATCTCACGCTTGACCAGATCCGCGACATCTACACCGGCAAGATCACGAACTGGTCAGAAGTCGGCGGCAAAGATCTTGACATTCTTGCCTATCAGCGCGAGCCGAACTCCGGAAGCCAGAACCTGATGGAAAAGATGGTCATGAAGGGCACGCCGCTGGCGGAAGCGCCGCAGTCGCTCCTCATCTCCTCGATGGAAGGACTGGTCGACTCCATCGCGACCTATGAGGACAGCCGCGCCGCCATCGGCTATTCGATCTACCTCTACGCAAAAGAGCAATACGTGCGCGACGGTGTAAAATTTCTCTCGATCAACGGCGTTGCGCCCTCGGATGAGACCATCGCGGACGGCTCTTATCCGCTGACAAAGGTCGTCTATGCCGTCTTCCGCACGGACGAGCCGGAGGACAGCGCCGTGCGGCAGCTGGTCGCCTACCTCCAGACGGAGGAGGGACAAAAGTCGGTCGTCGCGGGCGGCTACGTCGGCTTGGCAAAGTAAGCGAAACAAGTGGCGACTGCATCGTCTTGCAGTCGCCGCTTATTTATCAGAAAAGAAGGTACATCAGAAGCGGGAGCGTCCCGAGCGACAGGAGCGTTGACAGGAAGATGCCGGCCGAGGCCGTCTCCTGATCGCCGCCGCAGCGGTAACTGATGATCGTACTGTTCGTCGCAACGGGCATGGAAATGAGCAGGACGGTAATGGCGACCATCAGTTCATTGTTTACAACACGGCGCAGGATCGCCCACACGCAGGCAGGAAACAGCAGGAGCTTTACCGCGCACAGGACATACAGCCGCCACTGATCAAACACGCGACGAAGTTTCATCTGCGCAAGCGCGCAGCCGATGATGAGCATACTGACCGGCGGCGTGAGCTGGCCGACATAGCGCGTCATATCGCCAATGACGCTCGGCACGCGAAGGCCGGAAAAATAGATCACGTAGGCAATGAGCGCTGCGATCACACAGGGATTTTTTAACAGCGACAGCGACGGGCGGAAGCGTCCGGTGCCGTCCTCGACGAGGAAGACGCCGTAAGTCCAGCAGAAGAGCTGGAACATCAGGACAAATACCGTCACATAAAACGTTGCGCTCTCTCCAAACAGCGCGCCTGCCAGCGGATAGCCGATGAAGCCGGTATTGCTGAAGATGAACATGAATCGCAGGATGCCGACCTGCTTTTTCGGTGTTCGCAGGCAGCGCGTCAGCGGCAGGGCAATCAGAATCGCCGCGATGTAGCACAGGAAAGCGATCAGGCTCAGCGCCAGCACCTGTCCGTTTCGCAAAAGGCGCTGCGGCGTCATTACCGAGGCCAATATCTGTAGGGGGTTGAGAATGCAGACGACAAGTTCCGAAAGGAAGCGGTTCGTGTCTTCATTCATGATCTTTATTTTCGCCGCGAAAAAGCCGACCGCAAGTGTGAAAAACAGCAGCAGCATTTGCGACATCATGGCGTTTAAGTCCATTTGCCTCTCCTCACTTCCAAGGATAGTTTACACAAGTCGGTGCCGTTTTTCAATGAAAATAAAATTTGAGTTTTCTTTTTTTCGGAAGCGTGGTAATATAAAAGAAAAAGCAAAGGAGTTGTCACATGAAAAAGCTACTTAAGGGCGGTATCGTCATCAATGCCTCCGGCAGGCAGAAGGCGGACGTTCTGATCTCCGACGAGACGATCGTGCAGGTCGCGCCCGATATCGAATGTCCCGATGCGCAGATCGTTGATGTCAGCGGGAAGCTCCTCTTCCCCGGTTTCATTGACGCGCACACACATTTTGATCTGGATGTCTGCAACACAACGACAGCGGACGACTTCTACACCGGCGGGCGCTCCGCGCTGCGCGGCGGCACGACGATGGTCATAGATTTCGCCTGCCCGAACAAGGGCGAGTCGCTGCAATTCGGTCTGGATCTGTGGCACAAAAAAGCAGACGGCCGCACGGCGTGCGACTACGGCTTCCATATGACGATCGACGACTGGACGGAGGAAAACATCGCGCAGCTTCCGCAAATGTTCGAGCAGGGCGTCAGCTCGTTCAAAATGTATCTGACCTATCCCGCCATGATGATCGGCGACGGGAACATCTTCCTCGCGCTGCAAAAGCTGCGGGAGCTGGGCGGCATCGCGGGCGTGCACTGTGAAAACGCGGGCGTGATCGACGCACTGATTGCCGAAAAGAAGGCTGCCGGTGAGCTTACCCCCGCCACGCACCCGAAGTGCCGTCCGGCGGTTCTCGAGGCGGAGGCGATCGGCCGCCTGCTCAAGATGGCACGCCTTGCCGATATCCCCGTGGTCGTAGTCCACCTTTCCAGTCAGGCCGGTCTTCGTGAGATCGAGGCCGCGCGTGCGCTCGGGCAGAAGGTCTATGTGGAGACCTGCCCGCATTATCTGCTGATGGACGACAGTCTGTACAGCCTGCCCGATTTTGAGGGCGCGAAATACGTCTGCGCGCCGCCGCTGCGCAAGAAGCTGGACAACGAGGCGCTTTGGGACGCACTTGCAAACGGCGAGATTCAGACCGTTTCAACGGATCATTGCAGCTTTACCTTGCAGCAAAAGGCCGCCGGACGCGATGATTTCACAAAGATCCCCGGCGGTATGCCGGGCGTGGAGACGCGCGGCGTGCTGCTCTACACCTACGGTGTCGCGGCCGGCCGGATCACGGCCGAGCGCATGGCGGAGGTTCTCTCCGAAGCGCCCGCCAAGCTCTATGGCGCCTTCCCCCGCAAGGGTCACATCGCCGTCGGAGCCGACGCGGATATCGTGGTCTACGATCCGAACGGGCAGACGGAGATCAGCGCGAAGGATCAGGTCGCAAATGTGGACTATGCACCGTTTGAGGGTACAAAGATCGCGGGACACATCGCGCAGGTCTGGCTGCGCGGCAAGTGCGCCGTGGAAGAAGGCAAGGTGCTCGACGATCGCGGCGGCAAGTATATCCCGCGCGGGAAGAGCTGCGCATTTGACAACTGATGCAACAAGAAGAGCGGGGTCATGCGACCCCGCTTCAGACTGTCAAAAAAGTCCGTAACCGTCAAAATCAATGTCAGTAAGTTAAGCTGACAAA